>NZ_CALWMU010000008.1:0-92823 GCF_944382095.1 Candidatus Acetatifactor stercoripullorum | reverse complement strand
GTTGTGAGAAAAAAATCCGCTTGTTTGAGCGCAGCGAGTTCGGATTTTTTGGAACGCATTTAGCAAATTTGTCGATTTCTGGAGCAACTTGACTCCGAAGCCGCAAACAATTCTGACGATTTTTGACTGGGAGACCTTTTGACCCCAACATCTTTACATTTCTTTATCATACTTAAGACGATAATAAATTGCACATCCATGTACAAATAAATAAGCGAAAACCAAAAGCAGAATGGGCACAATATCCACTCCCATAAGGGCAAAGGAAACCATCAATGCCCCAAATACAAATGTCATGATGTCATAAGCCTTTGCTTTGGCGCTGTTGGAAATTGCTATATTCCGCTCGTCATTTTGTTCAATTTCCATCTGCTTTTGTACGCTGGGATCGCTTTTGACAGCCTTGTCTGCAATCAGACTGCCCATTCCATGTCCGAAAATACCGCATCCAAACCCGATACAGACATATGGCAGCGCAGTCAGAAGCTGGCTGGGATTTTCTACACTTTTTAACAAATATAAGCCCGCTGCCACCAGAACGATGCCAATTATGACGATGATATAATTTGTGGATTTCTTCATTTTGCTTCCTCCTCGTAAATAAAAATCTCTTCAATGCTTAATCCAAAAAATTTTGCAATTTTGAATGCCAATAAAATAGATGGATTATACCTGCCATTTTCTAATGAACCAATGGTTTGGCGGGAAACTTCAAGTATGGCCGCCAGCTCCTCCTGCTTAATGCCACGCTCCTTTCGCAGCTCTTCTAATCTGTTTTTCATAACGGACCTCCTTTCTATGGAAAGTTTGCTTTACATTTGTAGTATAACTGCAACACGCAGAAATGTCAAGTATACTTTCCATTTTTTTATAGAGTAAAACAGCTTCCTGCGGTTCTAACCCAATGGTCAGCGTTGACATACATATCAGAGCTTGCTAGAATAAAGTTGAATTTACCATAAAACGCTTTATGATTATCCCCTGACAGGGAAATCTATATCAAGAGAGGGGATTTACAAACGTGAAAAGCAAACAACTATATCATATTGCCCTGGGTTTTTTATTTTTGATATTTCTAATCACAAGACTTTGGCGCATTGATATAATTCCCTTTGGACTGCATTACGACGAGGCAGGAATGGCATATGATGCCTGGTGTCTTTCGCAGTACGGAGTAGACAGATATTTAAATTCCTGGCCCTTGTATCTAACAAATTACGGGGGCGGGCAAAGCATATTGTACGCATATCTTTGTGCCGCACTCTTTCGTATATTCGGATACCATTCTTTTCTGGTACGGCTTCCATCAATTCTATTTTCATCATTAACTCTGTTCTTTGGAGTCAAGATTACAGAAAAGCTGTACCCCGGAAAATATATGCCGGCCCTTGCAGCAGGTATACTGCTCACCATTTGCCCAGCCCTTATTCTACAGGGACGCCTTGGCATTGACTGCTATCTGATGCTGGGAGCATCTACCGTTTTTCTGTACCTTTTCCTCTGTGCTGCAGAGACTGGAAAAGTCAGGTACTATATCGGTGCAGGGCTGTCAGGTGGACTGCTGTTGTATACTTATGCCCTGACTTACTTTGTGCTTCCACTGTTTCTGGCAATAAGTCTTTTTTATGTTCTCTGGGTGAAAAGATTTTCCCTTCGTGGCTGGGCTGCCATGGCCGTCCCTATGGCTGTCCTGGCATTTCCTCTGATTCTGATTCAGATTATCAATATATTTGATCTGCCGGAAATGAAGCTTGGATGCTTTACTCTGACCAAACTGAACATGTACAGAGTAAGTGAGTTTACCGGCTTCGACTTTTCCAAATTCCTATCAATGCTCCGGATGGTTTTTATCGGAAATGAGCTTTCCTATACATCGGCTCCGGGCTTCTTCAATTTTTATATTTTATCGATTCCCCTGTTTTTCATCGGATTCTGCAGTCTGCTTTGGAAGGCATGGAGAAGTATTGCGAAAAGGAAGCATGTAGGCAGCATTTATGTGCTCCTATGGTTTTTGATTATTTTTCTTCTCTTTTGTAATCTAAAACCCATCGGCTACCGTATCAGCGGGATTTATTTTGCTGTGGTTGCCATAACAGTCTGCGGCCTGCAGAGTCTGCTTTGCTTTTTAAGCAGAAAAAAAATACTGAAAATCAGTTTATCTGCGGCATTTTCGGCATTCTATCTGGTGGGTTTCGCCCGTTTTGGATTCTACTACTACATGGGCGCTTATACTGCTGAAACCAACCCTCTTACCCATTTCGACATCTTAGTGACCGAGGCAGTAGAATATCTGGAGGCGCACCCGGAGTTTCAGAATCAAGGCACCTATATGGCCGAACCCGTCGTCTATTATATGCTCAGTACACTGGCATCTCCCTATGACGTCCGGTATGATATCCACACACTGGACAGTGATTACTATGTCTGCGGCAGTCTGCCGGAAATACAGGACGGGTACAATTATATTGTGAGAAATCACCTTACCGAATATGCCGAGGAATTGCGCCGCAAAGGTTACACAGAAGTGATATTTACAGGATATTCCTTATTTTACCAGGAAGCTGATCAAAATGGTATTTCCAACGCCGGTTAAACCGGACATCGTACCGTAAAAACGCCCGGACAGCATGAAGCTGTCCGGGCGCAGATTTGGAGCATCCGTATTCAATAAACACTAAGCTGTCTCATTCTTCCCGCAGGCGTTCCACGATGGTGTGTCTGGCCGCCAATCGAACGGTAAGGACAGGGATACCTGCTCCCAGCAGGGCGAATAAGGGAATCACCAGCAGGAAAGGCATCAGGGTCAGCCGATAAGTGAAGAACCAGAACAGCCCTTCCACCGCCCGGAAAGCCACCGGCCCCAGAGCAACGGTCAAAACCAGGGCCAGTACCGCAGCCCCCAGGGCGTACAGCAGCCCCTCCCACACCAGCATGGCCCGCAGCTGTTTTCCCGTCATGCCGATGGACTGAAGTACCGCCATCTCCCGCCGTCTGGCGATAATGCCGGTGAGAACGGCGTTAAAGAAATTCAGTATCCCAACCAGGCCAACGATGAAGCTCAGCGCCCCGCCCAGCAGCAGGAACATGGTGCGCATACTTTCAAATTCTCCGGCGTAGGTAGCTTTACTTTCATAGTCAAGGGCAGGATTCACATTTTCGGTATAGTCGGCCAGAAATTCCTCCATGGCGGCGTTGGCGTCATCGGTGATATCGAAGGCATAGTACATAACGGAATCCGTGCCGGTATCGGCTACAAATGTCTCATCATTGAGAATAAACTCGTCGCTGCCATAGTAACGGTAGGAAAGGGCCGAGGGCACTGTCACCAGGGCAGCCACTTCATACTCTACATCCCGGAATTTCACAGGCCGGGTCACAAAATTTGCTCCCTGGGGCACATCCTCATAGTCTCCGTAGATTTCCCCGGTATCGGGGTCGTAATATTCCAACTCCTCCACATACCGAAGGGTTACCATATCTCCCAATCCGGCCCAGTGAGAGTCCATATCGGCGTTGCCATAGTCGTCCTCGGAGTATACGGCTGCAATGGCGCGGCTGCCCGGTTCATAAAGGGCCGACAAATCCCCTTCCAGCACAGTAAGGTGATCCAAGGCGAAGGGACTCATACCGGAAAGCTGGATACCAGCCGCCAGCAGGCCCTCCTCGTTCCGATCCGTAAGGCGTATCAGGTTATCCAGCTGTTGTGGCGTATAAAAATACTGGTTTAACTGCCGGAAGTAATCCTCCTCCACATACTCCAGCATTTGAGAGGTCTGGCCATACACAACGCCGCTGTCTGTGATGCCTCCCTGGGCCTTTATTTGATCCATTGCCGTCTGCGGCACGCCCATATCAGTGTTGAAGCCTGCGGTAGAGGTCTGAAATTTGGCCGCATCTGCCACAATAAAGTCGCTGGCCGTAAAGCTGGACACATACTTATCCATGTCAAAGCCGCCGGTGAAATTGACGGTCACAGCAAGCAGCACCACCGCCAGGGAAAGAGAAATCACTGTCGCCGTGGTTTTCCCCTTGCTGCGGCCCAGGTTGGCCCAGGCCATGGTAAATGGACTTACCTTTCTGGCCCTGCGGCCTTTGGCACGGTTCTTACTTCCGGCCTCGGTGTAGCGAACCGCCTCCACCGGGGAAACCTTAGCCGCCATCCGCCCCGGCCTGCGGCAGGAAAGCAGCACAGTGAACAGGGCGAACAGGGCTGCAATGATGAAAATCAGGGGGTTCTGGGAGGTAGGCGCTATCACTCCATTGAGCCGTTCCACAATCACCGGCGTCAGCTGCCCTCCCACAAACCAGCCCAGCACCAGGCCTATTGGGATACCGGCAATACTGAGGGCCAGGGCCTGGAGACGGATAATCCGCCGCAGCTGTCTGGGCGTAGTGCCGATCGTTTTTAAGAGGCCATAGAACCGAATGTCCCCGGCCACGGAAATCTGGAATACGTTATAAATGATAAGGTAGCCGGTGAAGATGATAAGGAGCGCCACAGCGACGATGGCGGCAATAGCTGTGGGGTCTGCCGCATCTGAAAGCCGCGCCCCGGTGTAGCCCCAGTTGACACCAATGTCAATGTAGTTGTCTCCCCTTTCCTCATTCTGATAGCCATGGTTTTCCAAAATCTGGTTCAGGTCCTGCTCGATATGCCGGGAGCCGCTTTTCAGCATCACATCCATATTCCAGGCTCCGGTCATGCCGTCAGCAGGATTGTTTGGGTCCACGCCGGTCTCTGCCAGAATCTCATCCACCCGGCTCTCCGGAATGAGAATATGGTTGGCTACGATGGCTTCGTCGTACTCCCACCAGCCGGACAGGGTAAAGGTTTGGGTGGTAGGATTGCCGTCCACATCGAAAGAGATTGTGAACTTGGCCCCGATCTCCGGCTCAATGCCCAACAGCTCCAGCACATGAGTGTCGGTGGCGGCCTGATCAGTGCCCTCCTGGGGCAGGGAGCCCTCCACTGGGTCACAATACTGCCAGTGAGCCTCTGCGGCGTCAGAATAGCTGATCTCCACATGGGATTTATGGAAGGGCGCATCCATAGGCATGCCCAGGAAGCGCCGCACCCCCCATTGGTCGATGAGGGGGTCGTCTTTTAATTCCTCGAACTGCTCTTTGGTCAGATACTTGAACCCGCCGTGGGAGAATCCGCCCACCTGGCGGAAGTTGGACTGCTGAAAGCCCTCATTGATGGAAAGGGCGATGGTGAACAGGCTGGTAAACAGCACTGCCGTCAGGGCGATAGCCGCCACTGCAATCAGATTTCGGGTGCGGCTGGCCTGTAAGCTTTTCAGAGCCAGATGTCTGATACATTTGCCATTTTTCACGTTCATGAGCCCACCTCCTTACCGCGTCACGATCCGGCCGTCCTCGATGCGGACGATTCGGTCTGCCAGCTGGGCAATTTCCTCGTTGTGAGTGATCATCACCATGGTCTGGGCGAATTTCCGTCCTGTGACCTTCATCAGGGACAGCACGTCCTGGCTGGTACAGCTGTCCAGGTTGCCAGTGGGCTCGTCAGCCAGAATAATGGCGGGCTTAGTGGACAGGGCTCTGGCAATGGCCACCCTCTGCTGCTGGCCGCCGGAGAGCTGACTGGGCAGATTGTTCAATTTCTTCTCCAGCCCCAGGGCAGTAATGACCTCCTTTACATAGGCCTCATCCACCTTTCCTCCATCCAGCTGGATGGGAAGAACGATGTTCTCATATACCGTCAGCACCGGCACCAGATTGTAGCTTTGGAACACAAAGCCGATCTTTCTCCGGCGGAAAATGGTCAAAGCCTCATCCTTCAGGGAAAAAATGTCTTTTCCGTCCACGGTGACTAAACCGCTGGTGGGACGATCCAGACCGCCCAGCATATGGAGCAGCGTGGACTTGCCGGAGCCTGAGGTGCCCACGATAGCCACGAATTCTCCGTCCTCCACCCTTAGATTGACTCCATCCAGAGCCTTTACCAGCGTATCCCCGCTGCCATAATATTTTTTCAGATCCTTGGTTTCCAAAATTGTCATAGTAATATTCCTCCTGGAAAAAGTCTGTACTGTCTTTCAACAATACAGACTTTACCAGAACAATCTTTCCAGGCCCTTTCTCAAATCTAACAAAATGGAAAGATTCCTGCCTTCACTTTTCCCCTCCAGCGTCCTGTATTTCTCTTGGCAGATACAAAGAAAAGGTACACCCCTCCCCGGGTCTTGATGTCACCTTAATATAACCACCCTGCTTGGTTAATATCTCCCGGGCAAGGTAGAGTCCAAGGCCCAATCCCTGTGCAGTGCAGGCGTCCCTGCCCCGGAAAAAACGGTTAAAGATTTCAGCCTGCTCACTCTCCGGGATGCCCGGGCCGGTATCCGCCACATCCACCCGGCAGAAGGAATCCAGCATCTGGGCGGAGATGATCACTGTTCCACCGGCCGGGGTATACTTCACTGCGTTGTTCACCACATTTCCCAGTGCCTCACCTGTCCAACGGGGATCAAAGGCTGCATCGCCCTGGAATGGCATGACCCTGAGGGTGATCTGCTTGGCTTGCGCCCCACGTTCCTCCTGCTCTGCCGCTCCCTCCAGCAGCGGCCCCACCGGATTATGGGCCGGAAGCGGAGCCACGATGCCAGCTTCCAGTCTGGAGGCTTTCACCAGCCCATGAATCAAAAAGGACAGCTTCTCTCCCTGGGCTGTGATGGCCTGTGTCTGCTCGCGCTGTTTCGGGGTCAGATCACTCTCGGAAAGCAGGGAGGCATACAAAAGCAGGTTCGAGATAGGGGTGCGGGTCTGGTGGGAAGTATCAGCGATGAGGGTTTTTACCGCCGCCTGTTCCCCTTCCACTGCCTTTCTGGCGGCAGCAGAGCCTCGCAGGAACCTGGCCAGCCTGCTCTCTAAGGCGGACATCTCTGTCTCATCGAACCTGTCCTCAACAAAACCGCCGGCAATGGCACTGTCCAGCATCTGGTTCAGCTGCTGTATCATGCGCCGTCTGGCCACCCACTGCCAGATTCCAAAGGCCATGCAGGCGGCAGCCAAGGCGGTCAGGCCCCAGGTCAGGGCGGTCATTTCCCCACCTCCCAGGCATAGCCCACCCCATACACCGTCTTAATAGGTGCCTCTCCCAGCTTGGCACGCAGCCTGCGCACCGCCACGGACAAGGCGTTCTCATCCACAAACTCGCCCCCGTCCCACACCCGCTCCAGCAGCAGATCACGGGGCAGGGTGCGGCCCCGGTTTTCCACCAGCAGACGCAGCAGCCGCTGCTCCGTTTTGGACAATTCAATGGGCGTTCCATCCTTGGAAAATTCCAGGCGGGAGAAGTCAAAGACAAAGCCGTCCAGCTCCACCCTCTCAGACTGCACCGGGCCTGACCGCCGCAGCTGAGCGTTCACCCTTGCCCGGAGCACTGCCAGGGAAAAAGGCTTGGTGATGTAGTCGTCCGCTCCCGCCTCTAAACCTGTGACTTCGTCCAGCTCCAGATCGTTGGCGGTGAGCAGAATGACAGGCGTTTGGTTTCCTTCCTTCCGCAATGACTGCAGCAGCTCCAATCCGCTGCCATCCGGCAGATTAATGTCCAGTATTAACAATTCAAATCGCTGTTTTAACAAGAGGTCCGCCGCCTGGCGCAGCGTACCGCAGCAGGTAACTGTACAATCCGGCGTTTCAAGGGCCATGCCAATTCCCCGCCCCAAAGCCTCATCATCCTCTAAAAGCAATATCTGATTCAACTGTGCCCCTCCTTGCTTACCCTGCCGTTCACCGGCTTTTTTCGTCTTTTGCCAGCATAATTTATGAAGAGGACATTTCTCAGCTTTCCTCCTGAAAAATGTCCTCTTCCTATGAATTCTTTTGCTTATTTATTATAGCACACGATCTTGCCGAAATCCGGCTTCAAGGACGCGCCGCCTACCAGTCCGCCGTCAATGTCCGGCTGTGCAAACAGCTCCGGCGCGCTGGAAGCAGATACGGAACCGCCGTACTGAATCCGGATTGCCTCCGCCGTTTCTGCATCGTAAATTTCAGCGATACAGTCGCGGATTGCCTTGCATACCTCCTGAGCCTGCTTTGTAGTTGCAACCTTGCCTGTACCGATAGCCCAGATAGGCTCATAAGCGATCACGGCTGACGCCGCCTGACTGGCCGTCACATTTAAAAACGCAATCTTAATCTGCTGACGGATAAAGTCAATGGTAACCCCCTGTTCCCTCTGGGTCAGGGTCTCACCACAGCAGATAATTGGCGTTATGCCGTGCTCAAAGGCTTTTAAAACCTTCTTGTTTACAGTTTCATCGGTTTCTGCGAAATATTCTCTTCTCTCAGAGTGGCCGATGATCACATATTTTACGCCCGCGTCTGTGAGCATTTCAGGAGAAATCTCCCCGGTAAAGGCTCCCTTCTCCTCAAAATACATATTCTCCGCGCCAATCACAATGTTGGTGCCCTTGGCTGCCTCTATGGCCGGAATAATGTCAATGGCCGGTACGCAGAAAACTACATCCACATCCTCATTCACCACCAGGGGCTTTAAGGTGTTGATCAGCTCCACCGCCTGGCTGGGTGTCATATTCATCTTCCAGTTGCCGGCAATAATCTTTTTTCTTGCCATTTGATTATCCTCCGCTCACTCTTTGTCATCCGCTGCTGCCACGCCGGGAAGCTCCTTGCCCTCCAGGAATTCCAGGGAAGCGCCGCCGCCGGTGGAAATATGGCTCATCTTGTCGCCAAATCCCAGCTGATTTACTGCCGCCGCAGAATCACCGCCGCCGATGATCGTGGTTGCGTCTGTCTCTGCAAGGGCTTTTGCAACGGCGATGGTTCCCGCTGCCAGAGTAGGATTCTCAAATACACCCATAGGTCCGTTCCATACAACGGTCTTTGCAGATTTCACTGCATCTGCAAACAGCTGGCAGGTCTTAGGTCCGATATCAAGTCCCTCCATATCGGAAGGAATCTTGTCAGAATCCACATAGGATACCTCCACCGGACCGTCGATAGGATTGGGGAAATCTGCCGCAATGGTGGTATCAACCGGAAGCAGCAGGGTTTTGCCCAGCTTCTTAGCCTTATCCATCATTTCCTTGCAGTAGCCGATCTTCTCATCATCCACCAGAGATTTGCCCACCTCATATCCCTGTGCCTTTAAGAAGGTATAAGCCATGCCTCCGCCGATGATCAGGGTATCGCATTTCTCCAGCAGATTGGAGATTACATTCAGCTTGTCAGCCACCTTTGCACCGCCTAAAATTGCAACAAAAGGTCTCACGGGATTCTCAACCGCATTGCCCAGGAAATTGATCTCCTTCTGCATTAAGTAACCCACTACATTCTCGCCGCCCTTTGCGGAGATGAATTTGGTCACGCCTGCAACGGAAGCATGCGCTCTGTGGGAAGAGCCAAATGCGTCGCAAACATAAATATCAGCCAGGTCAGCCAGCTCCTTGCTGAACTGCTCGCCGTTCTTGGTCTCCTCAGCTCCACGGAAGCGGGTATTCTGCAGAAGAACCACATCCCCTTCTTTCATTGCCTCCACAGCCTTGGCAGCGGCCTCGCCGGTTACGTTGTAATCCGATACAAACACAACCTCCTTGCCCAGCTTTTCGGAAAGTCTTTTTGCAACAGGCGCCAGAGACTCTCCTTCGTTGGGGCCATTCTTCACCTTGCCCAGATGAGAGCAGAGAATCACCTTGCCGCCGTCGTTAATCAATTTCTGAATGGTGGGCAGCGCCGCCACAATACGGGTGTCATCGGTGATCTCCCCGTTCTTTAAAGGAACGTTAAAGTCACATCTCACCAGCACTCTTTTTCCCTTTGCGTTAATGTCGTCAACTGATTTCTTATTTAAGCCCATTTCCTTTACCTCCAAATATTAAGGGTCCGGCCCTTTAAGACCGGACCCTGATAGGTCTTGCTTATTTTTCTGTAAAAACAGCTTAGTTCAGCTCGCTGAAATACTTGATGGTACGAACCATCTGAGAGGTGTAGCTGTTCTCATTGTCATACCAGGAAACAACCTGTACCTGGGTATTGCCGTCCTCCATGGGAGCAACCATGGTCTGGGTAGCGTCAAAGATAGAGCCGTAGGTGCTTCCGATAATATCGGAGGATACGATCTCATCGGTATTGTATGCGAAGGACTCTGTAGCAGCAGCCTTCATAGCCTCATTGATCTCTTCCTTGGTAACAGCGCCCTTTACAACTGCCACCAGAATCGTGGTGGAGCCTGTAGGGGTAGGAACACGCTGTGCGGAGCCGATCAGCTTGCCGTTGAGCTCAGGGATAACAAGGCCGATTGCCTTAGCTGCACCTGTGGAGTTAGGAACGATGTTGCATGCGCCTGCACGGCTTCTTCTCAAATCGCCCTTTCTCTGAGGTCCGTCCAGAGTCATCTGATCGCCGGTGTAAGCGTGAACGGTGGTCATGATACCGCTCATGATAGGTCTGCAGTCGTTCAGTGCCTTAGCCATGGGAGCCAGGCAGTTGGTGGTACAGGAAGCTGCGGAGATCACGGTATCCTCCGGCTTTAAGGTGGTATGGTTTACGTTATATACGATGGTAGGAAGGTCATTGCCGGCGGGAGCAGAGATAACAACCTTGCGGGCGCCTGCAGTGATATGTGCGGATGCCTTCTCCTTGGAGGTATAGAAGCCTGTACACTCCAGAACAACATCAACCTTCAGCTCTCCCCAGGGAAGCTTGCTTGCATCAGCCTCTTTATAAATCGTGATGGTCTTGCCGTTAACGGTGATGCAGTCCTCGCCTGCCTCTACGGTGCTTGCATATTTGTAAACACCCTGGGAAGAATCGTACTTCAACAGATGTGCAAGCATCTTAGGGCTTGTCAGATCGTTGATCGCTACCACTTCATATCCCTCCGCATCAAACATCTGTCTGAATGCCAGACGACCAATACGGCCAAAACCATTAATTGCTACTCTTACTGCCATTTTAGTTTCCTCCTAAAATATTAATTTTATATCTTTTGACGATCCTTAAGCCCTGGCACCGGCGGAAAAACCGCGGGAAAACCCTGTCAGATTGTCAAAATTTTATCAGCAAATCCATTTTACCTAATTCCCATGGAGAATTCAAGATGTAAATAAAAAATAATTACCGGTTTTGGGTAAATTTTACACTTTGTTTAGATTTCATATGGCTTTTCACCGGATTTTTGATATACTGTGGATGTACGCTTTTAAAAGTTTTTACAGGAAAGGAAAAAATTATGCCCATTACGTCTGATTTTCATCTGCACTCCTCCTTTTCCGGGGATTCCTCCACTCCCATGGAGGAAATGATCCTGAGAGGAATTTCCCTGGGACTTACGGAAATCTGCTTTACGGAGCACAATGATTTCGAATATCCGCCCTCCCCCGATGGAGACGGCTCCCAGTTTTTATTAAACACCGACGCCTATCTCTATGACCTGATCCGGTATCGGGAAAAATATGCTGACAAAATCAAGGTTCTCTTTGGCGTAGAGCTGGGCCTGCAGCCGCAGCTTATGCGGCAGGACGCCGTATATGCAAAGTCCTATGATTTCGACTTTATCATCGGCTCCTCCCACTTGTGCCACGGGAGAGACCCCTACTTCCCTTCTTTTTTTGAAGGGCGCACGCAGGAGGAAGCCTATCTGGAATATTTTGAATCCATTCTGGAAAATATTAGGAAGCACTCTAATTTTGACGTGTACGGCCATCTGGATTATGTGGTCCGCTACGGCCCAAACAAGGATCAGGGCTATTCTTACGCCGGATACAGGGAAGTGCTCGATCAGATTCTGGAAGCGTTAATCGAGGGCGGAAAGGGGCTTGAGGTAAATACAGGGGGGCTAAAGAGAGGACTTTCCGATCTTCATCCCTGTACGGATATCCTGAAGCGCTACAGACAGCTTGGCGGAGAAATCGTCACCGTCGGGTCCGATGCCCACAACGCGCAGAGCATGGCTGCCGACTTCGACCGGGCGGGAAAAGTGCTGCTGGATTGCGGTTTTCGGTATTACACCATCTTTGAAAAACGCACTCCCGAATTTAGGAGGATCTAATTTTTCGTATTTTCGCCAAAACGCCCCAGAAAAAGGGGCGGATTGGGCGGAAAAAAAGCCATATCCCGGCAGACAGTCTGTAAATGGGGTTTTTCACAGAAAACCGGTGTCCTCTGCGGATTACCTCTTTTAGAATGCCTTTGATCTGTCCCCCTGAAAGAGGCCCTTCTATTTCCTTTTGATTATCTCCCAGCATATAAAATTCATTGCCCCTCCGCTTCCAGATGCGATGCAGCACCAGTCTGCCGCTTTCCCTCCGGTAAAGGGCTACATCCCCTCTTTTGAGCTTCGCTATGTCCGGGGGGCCGATCACCGCCTCATCCCTTTCCGGCACAAAAAGGGGATACATGCTGAAGCCCTTTGGGTGAATCCTGATCAGGTTCCCTTCCTCCAGCAGTTTTTCGATATCCGCCTTCGCCCCCCGCTCCTTTTCTTTCCGTTCCATGTGTCTTTGCCCTATGTCCCTTTTTTCTGCATTCTTCTGCTCCATGCCCATTTGCTCCCCTTCCGATCCTTCCCCTGTTTCCGCCCTTTATCATGCCTGCTTGTATGAAGTATTATAGCATTTTTACTTCAGGAATGCTATAATGCCCTTATACTGAAATCGGAGGAAAAAATGAAGCGAAGCAAGGACTATATGTTATGCCATATATCGGGAATCCCCTATCTTCTCCCCTTCGGGCAGGGAATTGCCGATCACAGGCGGGGAATCAAAATCAACGAAACCGGCGTCTATCTCTGGGAGCTTTTAAAGCAGGACTGTACGGAAGATATGCTGGTTTCCAAATGTGCCTCTCATTTCCATGCAGACAGCGCCCTGCTGCCGGGGCTTCGAAAAGACATCCAACAATTTTTGAATATCCTGCAGGCCCATGGGATTATAGAATCCTCACAGGCAAGACCGGACAGCCCCGTCTCCTTTTACAGGCAGATCAAAATCGGAGGCCTTATATTGGAATTAAGGGGTCCTGCCGGTGCATTTTCAGATTTTTTTCTCCCCTTTGCCGTACAAAAATGCGAAAATGTGCACCAAAGGATAAGGGTGCTGTGCCGCATGCCTGCAAAGCATCCAAACGGCGCCGTGCTTCTGCGAAGCAGTGATCTGGTGGTTATGGAGGGGGAGGCAGAATATATCTTCCTGTTCCCCGCTCTTCGTCATATTTGGGAAGCGAGAATAACAAGGGACGGCTCTTTGATGACCTTTTACTGCCGTCCGCCCTTTACGGATGCCTTTCGGGAAAATCTGTTTCACGCCATCCGGCTGGGCTTTTTGTATCTTTCCCAAAGGCATCACATGGCGGTGATTCATTCCGCTTCTTTGCTCTACCAGGGCAGGGCATGGCTCTTTGCCGCTCCCTCTGGAACGGGCAAATCCACACATACCGGGCTTTGGAACCAAGTCCTTCAGGCTCCCCTCATCAACGGGGATTTAAATCTTCTTGCCATGGATGGGGAAACCCCCTTCGTTCATGGGCTTCCCTGGTGCGGGACCTCCGGAATCAGCAATACGGGCTCCTACCCCTTAGGAGGCATTATCCTCCTCAGACAGGCGGAAAAAAATTATATAGAAGCCCTCAGTGAGGATCAGAAACAGCTTCTTGTGATGCAGCGGTTCATATCGCCGGCCTGGAACAAAAAGCAGCAGGAGGCTAATCTATCCTTCGCGGGCAGGCTGCTGCCCCATATTTTCATCTGCAGACTGCACTGTACAAAGGAGGTCTCCGCCGTTTATGTGATCAAACAGGCCATCGACAGCTATTTGGAAATGCAGATTGAAAATTAAAATTCCCTTCTGATTACAAAGCCGTCCGCGCGGCAGAATGAGAGAAAAAATGTTTGAAAAGATAAAGCATATCAAAAAGAGGATACAGGAAGGCCTGCTGAAGGATATGTGGCGGCAGACAAAATGGATTTACCGGTACGCCAGACGTTATTGGGGGGCCATGATTTTTTATACATTTCTGGGTCTTACGGGCACACTGGTTTCCCTGGGCTCCAGCCTTATCTCCAAAAATCTGGTGGACATTATCACCGGCCGTCAGACCGGTGAGCTGCTTAAAACCTTTTGTCTGATGATCGGCTTTGGCATGGGCAGCGCCCTGATGAATCAGCTCTGCAATTATGCCTCCTCCTGGATCAGCATGAAGGTGGACACGGAAATCAAGGCGGATATTTTTTCAAAAATGCTGGTAGTGGATCTGGAATCCATAGCCCATTACCACACCGGCGATCTTTTGACCCGCTGGAGCCAGGATACCTCCAATATAGCTTCTGGGGTGTTAAATTTTCTCCCAAATCTGATCATTTACCTGTTCCGGTTTATCAGCGCCTTTGCCATTGTTGTCTACCACGACGCCTCCTTCGCCTTCTTTGCCCTGCTTGGCATCCCCTTTGGCGCCGCCGTGTCCCGCAGGCTGTTAAAACGCATGACAGACAATAACCAAAAGAGCGCGGCCATGAATGCAAAAATGTCGGGATTCAACCAGGAATCCTTTGCCAATCTGCGCACCATCAAGGCCTTTGACATGGTTCCTCTGTATGTGAAACGGCTAAAGGATCTGCAGACAGAATATATCTCCATGAAAATGGATTTTCAGAAAATGTCCCTCTTTACCTCTCTTTTGATGACGGCGGTGGGACTGCTCGTGTCCTACAGCTCCTACGGCTGGGGCATTTACCGGGTCTGGAGCGGCGCCATCAGCTACGGAACCATGACGCTGTTTCTATCCATGTCCGGGACCCTGACCGGTGCCTTAAACAACTTAATTTCCCTGGTTCCCACCTCCATCTCCCTGACCACCTCTGCAGGAAGGCTCATGGATATTTTGAATATGCCAAAAGAGGATTACAGTCATACTGAGGAAACCTCTCTGTTTTTAAAGCAATACGGCGCAGAGGGCTTTTCCATCCATTTCAGCCACCTGACCTACTCCTACCGGCAGGGCGTAAATGTATTGGAGGATGCTTCCTTTACTGCCCGTCCCCACCAGATTGCGGCCCTGGTGGGGCCCTCCGGGGAAGGGAAAACCACAATGCTTCATCTGATGCTTGCGCTGCTTCGCCCGGTATCGGGAGAAGCCCTTCTGCTTGCAGGCAGTGGGGAATCCGGGGTTTCTCTGCCCCTGTCTCCCTCCACCCGCAGGCTCTTCTCCTATGTGCCCCAGGGAAACACTATGTTTTCCGGCACCATAGCAGAAAATCTGCGCAATGTAAAGCCCCAGGCCACGGATGAGGAAATCATTGCCGCCCTGGAGGCGGCATGTGCCTGGGAATTTGTAGAAGCGCTTCCGGAAGGCATCCACAGCTATATCAGAGAGCGGGGAGGAGGCTTTTCTGAGGGTCAGGCCCAGCGGCTTGCCATTGCCCGGGCGCTGTTGTGCCATGCCCCTATTCTTTTGCTGGACGAGGCCACCTCTGCCCTGGATACCGCTGTTGAAAAAAGAATTCTTCAGAATATTGCAAGGGATGCTTATCCCCGCACCTGTATCGTGACAACCCACAGACCCAGTGTGCTTGCCATCTGCGATGCTGTATACGCCATTCGTGACAAGCGCTGCGTACTGCTTGACCAGGAAGAAATACAGGCTCTTTCCGGCCTCTGACAATGCCAGCCTCTGGGTCAGAAAATGCAGTGGGCAACGTGCGCCGCCAGGCATACGCATAACGGGGGAACGGCCAAAGCCAGCCGTTCCCCCGTCTGTTTTCATGTATGTCAATGCCTGTCATGTCTGTCAATGCTGCCCGCAGTCATAATTACAGCTCAGCTGTGCACCTGTAATGGCAAGACCGGAATCCGCCTGCACCACCACATCTCCCAGCCCTACATTATCCTGGGCATTGTTGTGATAACCGTAAGAAATGGAAATGGCGCTGGTGCCGTCTCCTCCGGCCAGACTTCCGCCCGATGACACATAGGTCACCGGCTGATTGAAGGACAATGTCAGCACCTGCGCGCCGCTGTGATGTCCATCTGACGCATTATGGGCTCCCACTACCTGAATCCGGTAATCGCCCCGTCCCATCTGCGGTGTCTGCGTAATCACGGCATTTACCGTATAGCAATCACCACTGGCCAGATACACGCCCTCGCTGACTTCATCCACAATTTCCACTACAGGCATTTCATATTTTTCCATCAACCAATACCTCCCACACCTTTACAGTCTTCATAATCTACTTAATATAATACACTAGTCAATCAATATATGTCAATCACTTTACTTTTTCCACAGCCTCAAGCCTGCCATCAGACGGCTTCTCTGCCTTGCCTTCTTCAGGATGGACCAGCCGGACACCCTGCGTATTCTGCGGTTATTGAGCAGAAAACGCGCAAGCGTCACTGTCCAGAGGGCAGGCCAGATGAAAAACACGCTTCCCGCTCTTGGAAAATTCAGCCGCATCTGATGGTGAAATTCTCTGGCAAAGCCTCTAAGTCCCGCCTCCCTGAGCGCCACCATACGATCCGCAGCGGATTTTCCGAATTCCTCCGCCTCCAGAATCTCTTCCATGAATTCCCTTTCACAGCCCTCTTTCGGAAGTTCCATCCACTCCACCCTTTCTCTGGCAAGTCCCAGATAGGCGCAGCATGCCAGGGTCACCGTATCAGAAAAGCCCTTCAGTCCGCTTTCCTTCACCAGGCAAAGGTATTGCTCTTTCTGGGTTTGGGATACGCACCTTCCCCAAAACACCGTCCAATCGCACAAAAGCTTTAACCCAAAGCCCGCCCTCAGAAAATGCTGCAGCATATGAAGCAGCAGCTCATAAGCATGAAAGGCATCCTCCAAAACAGGAAGCTCTACTCCCATAAGCTCCTTTCTGTACACATGCTCTCCACATTCACGGAGCTTTTCCTCCAGATATCTGTTGATGCGCTCATGATCAAAGGGCTCGGCCAGCATGGTGTGCAGCTCTATTTCGATTCCCTCTTTGGAGGAAAACACCACATGGTGCAAGGCAGTCTGCTTTTCTTTTACCCAAAAGCCTTTTTTCTTCAGCACGGCGCATGCCCGGGCAAGCTCGTTTGGACAAAGCAGCAGCAGATCCACATCCCCGGACTTTCTAAGCTCCGGCTCCGGATAAAAGGAAGCCGTGGCCGCTCCCTTTAACAGCACCGTCCGTATTCCCTCCTTCTCCAGCGTGCCGATCAGATACTTGCTCAGAAAAAGAAGCCGATAGCTTTGCATAACCGTTTTTCTTGCCGCCTCCAGAATTTCTTCCCGCACCACTTCAGGAGCCTGGCCTGTCTGCCCCTTTGCAAGAAACAAAAGGGGAAGCACTCCGTGAAGTCTGGCCGTCTGCAAGAGGCTGCTCCATTGATACTCAGGTCTTTCATCAGTGCTTTCCTCTTCTCCCAGCGCTTCCTTTAACAGGTTCAGAAGACCCGCCTCCTGTGGACCGAAATCCTTCTTTTGTGCAAGAGCGTCTTCCTGGGAAGCCCTTCTTTTCTGCCTCCACCTGCCTGCAAGCATTCGTCCCTTGCGCACCAGCAGCTTAAATTCCGGCCTGCGGCAATAGAGAATCAGATATCCAGAATTCACCAGAAAAACACAGATAAGAAGCCTGCATACAAGAACCATAGAAAGGGGGCCTGTGATCTGGCCGCACAGGCCATCGGCCGCCGCCCCCAGTACAAGGGTCACTGCAGAATACAGCCCGTAGCGCAGAAAATAGGGCTTCGCGGAGGTCTTAAGATGATGCTTGTAAAGCATATAAGGCTCCACCCACAGGGAAGTGGTCACCGTGCTGATCATAGTGCCCATAAAAATCCCGGCAGTTCCCATGCTCCTTCCCAAAATAACGGAGGCTGCCAGATTGATCGCCGCTTCCGCAAGGGATTTATACCTGTCATACCGGAAAAGTCCTATGGAATCCCGGAATACAAGGCAGGCCTGACGCATTCCCGTCAGGTAAAAATTAAGGCAGAGAATCAACGTCACCTCTCTTGGAAACACATATTGTTCTCCAAAGCTCAGCGCCACAAAAGGATCTATAAGCTCATACAGGCACACAGCCGCCAGCCCAAACACCCATTGTCCTGCAAAAAAGGCGGCCTCAAAAATCCGCCTGACCCGGTCTGTGCTTTCCTCCACTCCGAGATTGCCCACACTGGCGGTAATTCCCTGGAACATCTGGTTTAACACCTGGCGCACAGAGCCAATGATCAGATAGTAATTGGAATAGCAGCTTACGCTGGCAATCCCCACCATGGAGGACAAAAGCAGATTGTCCGTATTGTTCACAATCACATTGCCCACCTTGTGCATCAGCATGGCGCGGACATCTCTGTATATCCCCTTTCTCTCCTGCCTGGGAAGCCTCTGTACATTCTTCTGGCGCAGATAGGGATACATTTTATCCGCCTTTCTGGAAATACAGAAATTATTTCCCAAAGTGCACAAAATCAAAATACTTACAAACAGGATAAAGTTTCCTGTAAGCAGAAGCGCCGCTATCTGCAGCGCGTTTTGCAGCAGCAAAAAGCCGGTCTGATACAAAACGCCTATATAGCTTTGCTGATGCGCGTCGATCAGGGTTTTTTTGTATACCAGCAGATAGGACAGCACGGAATTTAACAGGTACATCAGATAAATAAACGTAATATGCTCAATGCCTGCCCCATCCTTGATCAGCACATCCAAAAAAGGCAGCACCATAAGTCCACAGACAAGCACAATGGCCGCCACCACACGATAAAAGGTTCGATACATGCGCATCAGAGATTTCTGGCGCTCCAGATCCTCCTCGGCAATAGGCCTGTACAGGGCACAGGTGATGGCCGTTCCCACTCCAAGCTCCGAAAGGGACAATATGTTTAAAATATCCGTAAACAGCCCGTTGATTCCCACATAGCTTTCACTGAGCGTATGGGTAAATACCACTCTGGTTAAAAAGCCTGCCAAAATAGCTATGATTCTCGCCACAATAGCCACAGTGGTATTGCGCGCCGAGTATTCCGTCCTGCTTTTCTTCGTCACAACGCTTCCTCCAGATTTCTACCTTTCAAAGGAGCAGGGCTTTGGCAGTATCTGTGCAAATGCCTCCGAAAGCTCCACCTTTATCTGTTCAAAGTCTCCCGCAAACCGGGCGTCATTGATACAAATCTGCTTCTTTTTCTGTCCTCTCACCGTCTGCACAAGCTTCCTGTTATCCTCCGAGATATCAAAATACCCAAAATTTTGCTGTACATTACAGGGGAAAAAATTCCCCGACAGCTTCTGCCATTCCCGAAACAGATAAGGCGTCAGATCCTTTTCGCTGCGGAAACGGTGGGCCGACATTTCGCAAAGAGCCTCTCCCTCCTTTTCCCACACCTCAAAAAAAGTGCTCTTTAAAAAAGGAGAAGGCCCATGCACCGTATAAAATCCCGTATACAAGGGAAAGGAAAGCTCCAGCAGATTGTAAAAAAAGTATAGGGGCGGATAGCCAGGTTTAAAATAGCTTCCCGGCTGCAGCCGCACATTTTCCCTTTTTGAAAAATGTCTGGCCAGCACCAGCGTATTGTTCAAAAACAAATGGGACATTACAGGATTTTCAGGATTTGCCACCACCGGCTGGAAGGCCAGCATATCACAGGGCTTCCCTCCTCTGAAAAAATCTTCAGGGTCCGCTTTTTTTATCAAAAACATATCGTCATTAAAGTATACAAACTGTTCAGCAAGCCCCTCTATCCTGTGCAGATAAACTTCAAGCACATTGCTGTTAAAAACAGGCAGATATTCCTTGGGAATGTAGTCCTCATGTCTCACCACATGAAGCTTTTCATGATCCACATTCAGCCATTTCGGAAGATGTCCCCAGGTAACGAAATGAATCCTCCTAACCCAGGGCGCAAAGGCTTCCACACCTCTGAACCAATAGGGCAGAAGCTCCCAGTCTCTGTAGCGTTCCTCGCCTGCATCCCTTTTTTCAGCCCCTTTTCCCATCTCCTGCCCGTACAAGTTTCTTTGTCTGCGCCAGGCCGGATCACTGCCGTCCACCCAGGTTACCACAAAATCAATTTCCTTCTCCCCGTCAAACATCTGTCTGCCCTTCAAGCTTTTCTTCCTCCCAAAACGTTTCCGCAGCTCCAAGCTCTACCTCGCCGATAAAATATCCGTACTTCTCCGGCTCTTTCTCATTTCCCAGAAGGATACGCTGCCCGGAAAGCCGGTCCGTAATGTCAAGATACACCTGAAAGCTTCCCGTCTGCTCTCCCCAAAGGGATACCTCCCTGGAAAGTACCTGTGAGTCCTTGGCCTGCGTGCCGCCGCAAAGCTGCCTCAAATCCTGTTCTATCTCATAGCTGTACACCCTGTCATTGGATGTGCTTAGAAATGTAAGCTGCACCTGCACCTCCCGGTACAAGGGGGCAAAGCCCACATTCTGTATGGTCACATAGGTCTTTAAGCTGTCTCTTTTCCAGTCATAAGTAAAGGATGCCTCCCGCAGCACAAGACGATACCCCAAATGTCTTTCCATATAGGAAAGACCGTCCATCCCCTGAAAGCAGCCTTCCTCACAAGCTACATATTCCGCCCATTTATCCAGCACCTGCGCGTCATAATCCCTGTTTAAGTAGGTTACGTGCATACGGGAAAAATCCTCCAGGGCATTTTCGAAATCATTATAGGGATTATCGTTGATCACTTCTCCTCCTAAGGGCACTATCCTGCACAGCTGGTCCTGAAAGGCAAGCTCCTCCTCCCTGTTCCAGGGGGAAAAAGCTCCCTGCTCCACCCTGGAGGATGCTCCATAGGTTCCATAATCCCCCTGGTTTCCCAGCATTCCGTCGTTAAACAGACCAAGTCTGGAGGCCAGGGTGCCATCCCCTGGCTGCACCCTGGCCGGATCTGCAATTCCGGTAATATTTCGCCATTGTGCCGGCGTTCTCACTGCCAGATAGGCGCTTAGTGGAGCTGCCTGGGCCAAGCCCTCTGCAAGGGCTCTAAACGCCCCAGGCTGCGAAAAGCTTGTGCCGTTCATTTCTCCCCAGCGCCCGGTAAACAGGCCCTGATAGAGAAAAACCTCCTTTTCGTACTCCTTTAAAATGGGCCCAAGCTGCTCCATATGCCCCAGAATAATACTAAGATCATCTGGTTCCGATTGTGTGGTTTCCCCATCCCAGTTATATAAAAAGCGTATGATCAGCTGCTTGTCGGTGGCACTGAGCGCTTCAAAGAGAGCACGGATATTGGCAAGTCCCCGGCTGGAAATCTCCCCTTTGGCGTATTGCTGGAGATTGATTTCTATGAGGGCTAAGCTTGTATCCGTATCCTGACGGAACCTTTCAAAAATCTCCTTCTGAAAATCCGTCTCCTCATCCACAATCCGAAACCCATGAATATGATAAAAGCCCCTGTTTGGATTTTTAAGCTCCTTTGCGGATTCCGTAAAAACGGCGCTCTGGGTATGGACTCTGCCATGGCCTCTCAGCTCAAAATAAATCCGCACTCCAAAGAGTCCGAACATTCCAAGCAAAAAAAGCGCCAATAAAAGAGACAAACCTCGCTGGAGCCTGCGCACACCGTCACTCATCCGGCATCCTCCTGATACAAAATTCCCAGCTGATACAGGCTCTGCACATTCTGCCTGAAATAATAGCACACAATAGACTCATCCTCGTAATAAAGCTTCAGCTCCCCGGGGTAAAGCCTGTCAAATTCCTCACACCATTCCATTGCCGCCTCCTCCACCAAGGTTCTGGATTCCAGATCGGAATAAGTGCTGGAATGACTGACAAAGACTCTGTCCTGCGCCCTCTCCTCTCCCGTAAGAGACGCCGACAAAATCTGCGGGCACTGACTTACATTGGAGGGAAAATAGGCCGGATACTTTTCCCAGGCAAGCCACCTGGGCCCTGTAAAGAAATGGCTCTGGGAGGATTGGATGGGCCTCTTTTCCACATATAAAAACACATACTCCGTGGGAAGGGTGTACTCCTTTGTCCGGCTCTTGTTGACAAAATCAATCAGCTCTTCATGCCAGCCGTACTGGATCACCTGATAGAGCTCCTCCGTAGGGGACACTATGGTATAGGTCTCTTCGGGTAGGGCATTCACAATAGAGCAGGTAGCAAGCACCGCACCGTTATAGCGGGTCAGCTCATAATATAAATAGCCGTGAAAGCTTCCCGTAAGCATGGTTCCCACATAAATTGCCCCGGCCAAAAGCACCGACGCCGGATTCAGAATAAGCTGCGGGACAAAAGGCTTTGTAAGCATAAAAAGCACATCCGGCCCAATTCCCATTACAGCCAGAATCAGCAGCTGCTCCGTGGAACAAAGCCTTGCGCCCTCTACCAGCTGGGGCAGTCCGACACTGGAGGCGCAGTACATTGTCATATACAGCACAGAGGCAAGGGCGATTGCAAGATATCCGTCAAAAAAGCTTTTTTCTGCGGGCCTCTTTCTGCGAATAAGCCTCACAAACAGCAAAATGATCCGGCATACAGCCCACAAGAGCACTGCAAGAGCCGTTGCGCCTGCAATCCACTGCGCCCTCTGCTCTCTGTATAACGTCACATAGCCCTTTTGATACACAGTCCAAAGCTTCTCCCACAAAGCATTCCCAAGGCTTTCAAGCTTCTCTGAAAGGCTCTCTGCTTCTTTCCCGGTCTGCGTCTGCTCTTCTGCCATCTGCCCAAGGGCAGATTGACCATGGGCAGCTTCCCCCTCCATGCTCTCTCCTCCGGTCTGGCCGTCCAGGGCCTCCCCGGCTTCTTCCGGGGAAAGTTCTGACGCTTCCTCCTGCGCGTTTTCCTCCTGCGCGCTTTCCTCCTCTCCATTGATCACGCTCATAGCCCAGCCGATGGAGCCCTGAAAGGGAATCCCCGAGGCCAGGGCGCCGCCCATAGGTATCACCGCGATCAGAAAGCCGCAGATCACTGCTGACAAAAGAGGAACAAAATATCTGGGGCGGAAAATTTTGTGCCAGAACACCGGCACAAAGCACACGCACAGGAAAAAGGCCATAATGGTGGGATAAAAATGGATCGCAAGAGAGGCCGCAAGGGACATAAGAAACAAAAGCAGATTCTCATCCCAGCAAAACCTGGTGCTCTTTCCCCTCCACTGCCTTTGGCCCGCGTTCTTTAAATATCTCACAAGAAAGGCCGCGCAGGCAAAGATCGTAAACAGACCAAATTCCTGGGGAAGCGTCCACTGCAGGCGGGACATGCTGAAAATTTCGTCAACGCACAAAACGTCCACGGTCAAAAAAGCCGTCAGAACCCACAGCGCCGTAAATCTCCAGCAGAAAATTTCCTTCATCAGAATATAAGCCGACACCAGAAACGCCGTCACATGAATTCCCCCAAGGAAAAGAAGGCAGCTGTATATCTTTATGCCAAAGAGCGTATGCAGCCCGTAAACAAAGCAGTGCATTCCTTCGGGATACACCCCTGCAGAAAAAACCTGTCCCTCCGTCAGCCCGTATATCCAGGCGTTATGGACATACAAATCCCCGGACCCAAAGGAATAATCCTGAAAGGCTCCATAGCTGAAATAAATCATGGCATACACAAGCAGAACGGCCAAAAGCCCATATTCCAATACGTGTCCCCCAAGCGTCCTTCGAAAGCATCTCCACCCTGCAAGCAGGCTTCCTTTCATTTTTTCCCAAAGTCGCAGGAAAAAGAGCTTTTTCCCATAGGTTCCCGTAAACAAGTGCCGAAGGGCCCTCTTCTCTCTCTCCTCAAATTTTATGCCTCTGCAGATAGAAAAAAGAAACACGCCGTAAAACAGACCGCAAAATATCCACGGCTTCAAAATGTGAAGCAGGCCCAGCAAGAGCACCACTGTGTTGAAAAGCAGGATTTGTCCCGCCACGCAGAAGGAAAAACGGAAGGTCAGGGATTTTCCCTTAAAAACTCCCCGAAACACCACCGACGGCCAGATAAACATCACAAACAGATAGGCAAAAAGCACCTTTGCATACTCCAAAAGCCAATAACCTGTAATCATGAATCTACCTCCAGGGTTCCAAGCCTTATCCTCCCCCTTTTGTCACAGCTGTTGGCAAAGCGAATGACGGCTCCGTCCCTTTTTCTTTTCATTTCCAGAAAAAACGGGCCTTCTACAGGCCAAATGTCACAAAAAAAAGTTTTTTCCTCTCCCGGGTCCAGGCTGCGCATATCCCACGTAAGCTTCTTTTTCTGCCCCGGTCCCATTTTATCCTCGGTGAAAACAAACAGCTCCGCTTCCTGATAAAGCGGGGCAAAGCCCTTGTTTTGCACCGTAATTTCCAATCCCGGGCCCTCCTTTTTGAAAACTGCCTTCACCTTTCGAATCACAAAGCGATACCCCATATGACCGCCGATATAATCAAAGACGCTTTTTCCCTGCCAGACGCCCCCCGCGCTGTATTCCCACTGTCCAAAAAGCGTAAGAAGCCTCTGGTCATATGTCCTGTTGAGATAAGTGATCCGCATCTGTGCAAGCTCCGCCAGCACTTTCTGGGGCGTCAGCTGTCTGTAAAAAGATTCTCCAAAAACGGCCTCTCCCCCATTGGGAACCGTTCTGCACAGCTTTCCTTCAAATAAAAGCTCTTCTTTTTTCCCCCATGGCTCCTGCCATCCCGGCTTTTTCCCGGTATTTTCCCCAAAGGTTCCAAGATTGCTTTCCGAGCCGAATATCCCGTCGTCAAAAAGCCCTATCTGATCCCTTGCAGCCGCTTCCCCAATTCCCTTCTCAAGGCCCTCGGGATGCAGCATGCGCCAATGCACCGGCCTGCGCACGGCAAGATAAGTATTCCCTCCTTTTACAGAAGCAAGGGCTTCTGCCATGCTGCGCAGCTTATCCGCTCCAAGGAAACGGGAGGTGTGCATTTCTCCCCAGTTTCCCACAAGAACCCCCTGAAACACAAAGATAATGTCTCCATATTCCTGCAGCACCTCTCCAAGCTCCTTTATGTGCTGCAGCACCCACTCAAAGAAAAAGGGTTCCCGTTCCATGGCTTTTCCCTCATGGTCATAGGCGATCCGCAAAATGACATCGCACCGGTTTTTTCTGAAAAAAGACAATATCCTTCCTATGCGCGCAAGTCCCTCCGCCTTAAGACTCCTGTCCCGAAAGGCTCCGATATTTATCCTAACCAAATCCAAAGCGTCTCTTTTGTCAATGCACCATTCCAGTTCTTTAAAATCCGGCTCCTTTTCCGCATAGAAGGTGAAAATCTGATACCATCCCCTGGCAGGATTACAGACAGCCTCCGTGGTTTCCGTAAAATCTGCCGGACAAAATCTCCATCTGCGATTGCCTCTGCGCCTTAAAAATATCCGCTCCATCAATTCCTTTCCTCGCCCACAGCATCCGTGTCAATGTGAAACAGCTTGATTCTGATCCACACCGCCACTATGGAAAACAACATACGCAGCACATACACAAAGGGCTTAAGCCCCGAGTGCATGCTCACACCCTCCGTTCTGGGGTGCATCACCGCGGGAATTTCCTCCACCCGAAAGCCAAGCAGCAGCATTTCCATTATCTTATTGGCGTCCGGATACCTGTCGTCAAAGCGACTGTATCCCGCATAAAAGGAGAATACTCTTTTATCAAGCCCCCACAGTCCTGTAGTGGGATCCTTTATATGCCTCCCTGTTCCCATATAAATCAACCGCCGAAACAGCACAAACCCAACCTTTTTGGCAAAGGAAACCGGAAAGGATACGCTGTCCTTTAAAAAACGGGAACCCAGCACCACATCCGGGCATTCTCCCCTTTCGTCTTTTTTCTTAAGTCTTTCATATATGGCTGCAATATTCCCCACATCGTGCTGTCCGTCCCCGTCTATCTGAATCACATACCGGTAGCCATGGCGCAGGGCGTATTTATAGCCTGACTGCAGGCCGCTTCCATATCCAAGATTAAACACATGATCCACCACTATATGGTTACTGGCCCGGGCTATCAGGCCTGTCCGATCCTTAGAGCCGTCGTTTATCACCAGAATATCCGCAATCCTCCCGATCTCCGGTTGTTCCAGACGCTCCAAAAGCGCTCCGATATTCTTTTCTTCATTGTAAGCCGGAATGATCACCAAAAGCTCCTTGTTGTTCATTCTACCACCTTTCCCCCCTCAAGTTTTAAGCCAAAAGGCAAAACAGCTTTTCCAGCTCCGATGCGTCCCCAAAGCTTCTTGCCGCCGCAGCAAGGCCAAGCCTCTTTCGCAAATCCCCATCATGAATAAGGGCCTGTACCCCGTCACGGATGCCCTCCGGCGTCAGGCTGCACATCATCCCGTCCTCCATGGGTTCTACCTGCTCTCTGTTTCCACTGCAGTCCGACACCAAAATGGGCTTCCCCAGAATCTGGGCCTCCTGTATGGCAATACTCTTTCCCTCATAGCGGCTGGCGTGTACATAGATATCTGCCTGCCGCAGATAGGGATAGGGATTGGGGACTGCGCCCAGGAGCAGAAAATCCCTCTCCAGGCCAAGCTGCCTGATTTTCCCCTCCAAAAAGCGCCTCTCATCTCCCTCCCCCAGCACATACCATCGCACATTTTCGCCGCTTTTTTTCAGAAGCGCCATAGCCTCCACCGACACCTCCAGAGCCTTCTGGGCCGTCAGCCTGCCCACGGTGAGAATCCTGAGTCCCTGAAAGGAATCGGAAAATCCCCCAGGAAGCTGCGCCTTTTTCAATATGCCCTCCCTGTCCACAAGATTGTGGAAAATTTCCGTCTTTTCCCTGCATTGGGGATACACCTTTAAAAACGCCTTTCTCACCTCATCCGAAACCGTAAATATTCTGTCAAATTTCAGATAACAGTCTCTGTCAAGCCTTCTGGTATACCCGGCCCTTGTGTAATCCACATGAATAAACGCGGCCTTTTTTTTGGCCTTCACATGATCCGCCACATAGTAGGAGGCGCCGCCCTCCAAAAAGGCCACAGCCAGATCATAAACCCTGTCAAAACGCTCTGCGCCGTCAGACAATGCCCTCCACATCAGCTTATCCGGCAGAATTCTTTTTTTTCCCGCCATCTCCCAAAAATTTCCTGCAAGATATGGCAGCAGAAAAAACAGGTTTCCCCTTGCAGCAAGCGCCCGGAGCGTATTGGAAAAAAGAAGCTTTTTCCCCTCTCTGGAAAGCACCGAGCAGTCACTGTAGCGTCTGTTAAGCAGCCTTATATGTTCCGGCAGCCTGTGCACCAGCTCCCCCTGTCCCAGCAGCACATACAAATCCGTTTGGTATTCCCTGGGATTTATATGGCGGACAAGCTCTAAAAGAGCCGTCTCCGCCCCTGCCATCCCCAGCGTGTTGATCACAATCAATATCCTTTTCATAGCGGCTTCTGCCCCATCTCTTCCGCCAGCTCCTCAAGACGCTTTTTGATCACTTCGTTTTCCTGATTGAGCAAAGATACCTGCATGGCCAGCTCCAGATTTCTGCGCATCAGCTCAGAAACCCGGGCGCTCATAATGTACGCGCCGTAAATTGCGCAGAAGCCCAAAAGCAGAACCAGTGCCATGCCCGTTGTAGAGATATATCGATTCAAAATCACCGGGCGCAGCAAAACCCCCGCCAGAATTATGATGATGCTGATAAGTCCCCAGGTAAGGCAGAAGGGTTCCGTCATCCTCCTTTTTGCCAGCGATGAAACCGTGATGCAAAGCAGCACCACCCCGGTGATGATGATAATAATGCGCAAAACATTTCCCACTTCCATAAGTTTACCTTACCTTCCTCTTTTTTTCTCCAATTTTGTCTCCATTTTGGGAGTGGGACCGCCATAAACCAAATTAGAGAGTTTCCTCCCATGTCCCGCCTTCATAATGCTTCCCTGGCAGAATACATGGATATCCAGCGTCCTCTCCATCACCCTGAGTCTGTGATACGCTGCGCAAAAGCCCGTAAAGGCTCCGGCCACAAGCCCCAGCCCGTACCAGGGAGCCGACAGCTGCGAGGAAAACAAGCTGCCAAGAAACGTGATCCCGCAAAAGCTCGCCGCCGTAAGCACCGCTCCCTTCAAATCATTAAAGTAATACAGAAAAATGATAGCAGCGTACATTAAAAACAAAATGAAATATCCTGCCGCCAGACACGGATAAATACGCATCACCTGCCCTCCTATCCCCAGCCTGGGGAGCAGAACAATGCAGACGAAAAAAATAGCGCATGAAATAATAAACTGAATACGGGCCAGATTCATAAGCTCGTCGGAAAGCTGACGGAACATTCTCTTTTTGGCATTTTGGATGTCAATGCCCCGGCCGCCGATCACCGCCTCCGAATACGCTTTATAGCGCTCATGATAACGCATTTCCACTCTGGAAATAAATATAACACTGGCAGAAATATTTGTAAACATGGCAAGGCAGGAAGCCATGTCATAGGATGTCATGCACACAAAGCTCCCCGCCACTTCAATACGCATATCCGTATTCCAAAACACAAAATTATGGATAAAAAGCCCCAGGGTATACAAAAAGTTTGCAGCCACCAGCTGGGGATACTTCCTAAAATACGCCAAAACCTCCCGGTATCTGCCGCTGTTTACCCGAAAATAGCTCTTTACCAGCGCAAGCTCCAGGGAGGCAATCAGCAGAAATCCCCCATCCAGCGCAAGCAGCATGGAAAAAGTGACCTCCATGCCCAGCACATAAACAAAAAACAGGGACAAAAGCACCGTCAGGGTCATTCCAAGGAGATAAAAAATAGATATCTTCTTATAATCCTTGCAGATAGACAGATAAAGCATGGAATAAAACACCAGCACCAGGGAAATATAGCCGCAATATCCTGCAAACACATAGGAAAGGTCACTTCCCCCTGCCAGATACCATCTGACGCAGAAGGGAATCCCGGCTAAGGCCGCCAGAAGCATATTCAGCCAAAGCCCCAGAAAAAAGCAGGGACGTATGTCCTCATAGGTCTCATTATATATGACGTCCGACAAATATTTGGAAAGCACAGAGTTAAAGGGCGCCGCCGCCAGCAGGGCGAATATGAAAATATAGAGAACCGTACAGGAATAAAGCTCTCTTTCGGCATAGCCCACCCTGGAATATCCAAGCAGCGCCTGCATCAGCGCCACCGCCCCGATCACCAGAAACATGGGAGCTATGGTAAACATGGTGCTGTAGCCAAACCCTATCAGGTTGGTGGTTATGGTTCCTTTTCCAAAGATTTTATTTAGTCTGATTCCGATTCCAGCCATGACGCATCCTCCTCGGGCCATAGTTTTCCATAATCCCAGCCGATTCTCTCATAGATTTCTTCATAGGCCTCTTCCATCTGTTCCTGTCTGTATCTGTTTTTTACTCTTAGATACCCACACTCCCCCATATGGGCGCAGAGTGCCTTTTCCTCTGCCAGCTCGCATATGGCCGCGGCTATCTCCGCCGTATTCATAATATGGGTGAGAATCCCCGCAGTGCCGTATCCATCTCCGTCTCCATAAATCAATTCCCTGCAGCATCCCACGTCTGTGGCAATCACAGGCTTTTTCGCCGCAAAGGACTCCAGAATGGTCAGAGGCTGTCCCTCGCTGATGCTTGTAAGAAGCGTAAAATCCATCCTTCCCAGATATTCCCTTACATCCACTCTTCCCGTAAAAATAATATCCGCCGCCCCCAGAGCCTCAACCAATGCAAAGCATTCCTCCGCATACTCCTTGTCCTCGTCCAGGGGGCCCATAATCCAAAGCCTGAGATTTTCCTTCTTCTCCTTTGCAAAGGCAAAGGCCCTGATCATGGTTTTCACATCCTTGATGGGAGCCACTCTCAGCACAGCTCCGATGTTCACAAAGTCCTCATCCTCCTCCTTTTTGCAAGGCAGCTTCTCAAACCGCTTTAAGTCAATGCCGTTGGGCGTTACCGCCGTTTTCTCCTCAGGACAGCCAAGCCCGATCTGCAGCTGCCTGGCATGCTCGTAAAGGCTTGTCACCCTATCCGCACGCTCATAGGCCAGCGCGGACATTTTCCGAAACTGGTCAATCCAGATATTTTTGTAAATTCCAGCTACCCAAGATGCCTTTAGCAGCTCCTCCTCCCGCTCTCTGGTATATATGCCGTGCTCGGAAATCAGAAGCCCGCTTCGATAAAAATGCTTGGCCATGCTTCCCAGCACCCCTGCATAGCCCGTGGAGGCGCAGTGATAGATATCCGCCTTGGGAAGTCTGGTCTGGAGAATCAAAAACAAAGGCATATAAATAGACCGCATGGTCCACAGGAAATCCGAAAATACAATATAAGGATATCTCTGCCTGTAATATTCCTTTACGATCTCCAGAAAATCCGCCCCCATCAAAAGATCGTCAATGGAAAACTTTTCCTTCTGAAACATTTCAAATACCGTGTCCCAGTCGACATCCTCATTGGAAATAATGCTCCGAAGAGCGTTATATTCCTTCTCATTCAGCCTGGTGCGCTTTCCCCGCTTAGCCTTCCTGCCCCAGTCGTAGTCCTCCAGATAGGCCTCATAAACCGCAGTGAGGTTTTCCGGCAGTTCATATACAAATCTGCCCCTTTGGGAACGGCTTCCCACAATGCTTAAGAGCACAAACTCCACCTGGGGAAATGCCTTTATCATGCTGTGTATCCAGCTGGACACGCCGCCTACCACATAAGGGTAACAGCCCTCTGCAATCATACAAATTTTCATTGCCCGCTCCTTGCGCTTTCTGCTCTCATAAACCAAAAGAAAGCTCCTCCTTTGATTTTCCCAGCTCAATCCTGGCTCTGTCAGACAGCATTTGAATCAGAAAAGCATCCTCCTCCAGCTTTTGATAATCGGCTCCCGAAATCTCTGTGATTTCCTCACCATGGGTGCGTAATAAAAACCATGCCTTATCTGCCTCCTGTCCGGTTTCCAGCACAATCACATCCTCCGTCCGCTCCCAGGCATAAGAAAGGTTTAAAAAGCATCTCACCCGTTCATCGCTCTCCGACAGGGTGGTTGCGGAAAAGCCCTGAAGGCTGTATCTGTTTAAGCTTCCGGAAATCTCTTCATAAAAATTCTCCCAGCGGTCCTCTTCGGAATCCGGCCACAAAACAGACTGCATATCAATCAACAGATTGGAATACCCCAGCGCCGTCATCAGGCTTTTGTGCCGCAGGCTCTGGGAATAGGTGTCCTGCGCCCCGTTTACGGTTATCCTCTGAGCTGTCAGATCGTCACTGTAATAAGCCACCGGAGGAAGGAGAAAATCCGCTTCCTCCCCTGCGGTATACGCAAGGGTTACCGCATCCTCCAGGGCGTCTGCCTCTGCCAGCCTTTGCAGTTCCTCAGGGATTCCCTCTCCCGTATAATAGGCGCCAAACTGATACCCATTCTCAACCTTCTCCCAAAATGCACTGTCCCTCTTTTGCTTTTCCTCCAGAGTGATCCCCTCTCCATGCTCCAGCGTCTTTCCCGCCTCCCCATCTATCTCCTTCATCTGCTGCAGGTAAAAAGCATAGCTTTCCGTCTCCGGCTCCTGTCCGTCCCCATAATCATACTGAGGCATCAGAAAAAAGGTTCCCTTCAGGCCGCTTCTGCGAAACAAAGCTGACATCCCCGGCCATATGATATCCTGCTGCAGCGAGGAGGACCTCCTGCTGTAGAGCGTCTCCATCACCTCTGCGTTTTCCTCCGCAAAGCCGGGATAACCTGTTACGGTCACATTTTGGGCATTGACCACCGGGTACAGTGTGACAGAGCTTGCCTCATATTCAATGGCGCTCAAAAGACCCAGTCCCGTAACATCGGACATATAGTCTCCGTTTACCGCAAAGATAAAGGCTCCTTCAAAGGTGTTTCTCCAGATAAGGGCCGGATATTCCTCCCTGTCCACCCCCTCCTCCTCAATGACTCCCCGCATATAGGTCTTTGTACCCTTTCCTGTGACATACCAGGGAACGGAAAGCGCAAGGTCCTGCTTTTTCTCTTCCTCTTCATTCTGGGCTGCGTAAAGGCTTTCTCCTCCCAGCAAAAAGCCGGAAAACAGCTGCACGCCCGAAAGCTTAACCTCCTCCTCTTGTGCCCTTTCAATGCCAAGAAGCTCTCTAAGCCCGGCATTTTCCTCTATCACAGAAAAGGAGGGCAGGTTTAAGAATACAATGGGCACCCCCTTTCGGGCCATTTCCGCAATCTGCTCTGTCTGCGTCCCGAAATCCGTCCCATTCCCTTCAAGCAGCACAAGCCTGGGCAATTCCCCCTCTTCCAGAAGCTTTTCATCAAGTGCTGGACACAGAGTAAGCCTGCGCTTCGTGTACAAACACCATTGGGAGGCCACTCTCTGAGCGTCGCTTCCTTCCTTTCCCACAAACAATACATATTCTCCTTCCCCTTCCTTCGCCTGCCAGCGCCCCTCTCCCGACAGACGTTCTCCCTCCATGTATTGATTGGTGCTGTATTCATTTCCCATTTCCTTATAAAGCTGTAAAAACTGAAACATAAAGAACAGCACCGCCATCATAAGGCATATGCTGAAAAATTTTCTGTAGGATATCATTTTCCGCTCCCAACATCAGGAAAACACCCTGATCAGTTCAAGGGTCTCGCTGTCGATCACCACAGGCGACTTTTTCAATTCCTCCACCACTGCAAAAAATTTTCTTTTCTGCCCGCTGCTGAAATAAAGCTTAAGCTGGCAGGTGTAGGTTGCCAGGGTATTGGGATATTGATATTCCGCCCTTTCGCACCACTTGGCGCAGCCGTCGTAATCCTGGATTTCCAAAAGCCTCAGACTCACCGCCTCATACATAGCGCTTGTCATCTGCTCCCGCTTTTCCTTATAAATGATCTCGCAGACCTGATTCAGAATGTCCGCAAAGCTTTTCTGCTCCATATCCGTAAATACTCTCTGCTCCAGAACCTCGTTCATGTAATCTACAAGCATTTCCGCATATACGAGCCGATTTTCATCCCCCTCTAAAATGGCCTTGTACTGCTTCTGCACATGAAAGCGGAAATCATTCAGCGCATCCTGCAGGACGCTTGCCGCATAGTGGGCCGTCTCCGAATCCTCGCTGTTTAACGCCAGCGCAATGGAAGAAAGGGACTTTCTGATATCTCCCCGCACCACATTAAACATCAGGTTTCTCAGCTCCTCCTTGTCCGTGATTTCTATGGCCTCTTCCAGGGGAACCATATTGCGCTCTCTTTCCTCCTCCGCATGGACAAAGGTCCGCACCCGCTCCTTACTGAAAATAACATCCTCCAGATCTACCGGCTCAGAAAAGAAAAAAACAAAGAAAAGATTGGAAAGCAGAAAAAAGACGGGGCCCGCCACCGGGCATAAAAGCATCACTCCCGCCCGCAGCAGACAGCCCTTGCGCCTCCCCTTTTTCCTGGTGTAATTCCAGACCAGATAAAGGACGACAATGAGAAGATTCACTCCAAGCACCGCCGTCAAAGCAATCATTTCTCTGCTCATGCCTTTGCCTCCTCAGCGATACAAAGCCTAAGTCCCAGCCCCTCAAATCTTTTGATCACAAACTGGGCGTTCTCCCTGTTTGTGTTTGACAGCAGCACATATAAGCTGCCGTCCGGCATGGTTCCCACATAATCCGACTGGCGAAGGCTTCCAGCAATCAGCAGAGCCGTCTCCTTTTGATCCTTCACCCCGGATTCTATCTTTAACAGCGTGCATTCCGTAAGCCCTCTCTTTTGGGCCTTCACATAGGCCTGCACCAACGCCGTAAAGGCATCCGTTCCAAGAAGCGGCGTTCCATCCACATACCGCTGATGTTCCAAAGCCGCCAGATATCTGCCTGCCCGAAGCACTGCGTTTTGTATCAGGGCGCTGATCACCACAAGCTGGTTGGCCTGTCCAAGGGTCATGCGTTCCCAGGGAATATCCCACACCATAAGAATCATCTGCATCTCATCATTTTCACAGATGGCGCTGGCCATCAGCGGATAACGCTCGTCCATCTTACGGTTGATAAACACTTTTCCCGCCGCCAGGGTTTCATACAGCTCTCCCATCTGGGTATACTGTATGGAATAGCCCAGCATACGCGCTTTTTTTGATGTGGCGGAAAACAGACGGGCATAGACCTTGTTTGACACCGTATAGATGGCCACGTCCCGGCTTTTTAAAAGCCTGCCCAGCATCTCCGCCGCATAAAACAGCACCTCCTCCGGACTGTAATGCTCCAGGGCAGAGGTGATACTGTAAATTTTCCCCACGCTGTCGCTCTGGTTTACAATCTGCGTCTCCAGCGCGTCCTTCACACGCACATTGCTGCTGTTGATGTCCTGAATATCCGTAAGCTGAAGCGTAAGAAAGTCCTTCTCCTGCTCACTCTCCTCCTTCAGTCTCAGAATCTGGTCCCGCATATACCCCACCGTCAGTCCCAGAATAAAAAGCTGGGCAATCCAGGCGTAGGTATTTGTATCGATCAAAACATCAAAGCCGGAACGGTCATACATCTGCCTGAAGCAATAGCCCGCCACCGCAAGCACCACAGAAAGCATGGCCTGCTGCTGCCCATAAACAATGGCAAACAAAAGCACATACAGCAGATAAAAGTCCAGACTGGAAAAATATCCGCTGCCCACCGCCCGGTTGTTCAGCATAAAAAAGGGAATAAACGCGATCAGATTTTCCACAAAGGGAAGCAGTGTTTTTAACAGGCTCCCCCCTTTTTCCTTCATTCGTTCCAAAAGGGGCGGCTTCCTCTGGGCTTCTGTGAGGAACAGATAGCTATTTTTCTTCATCTGCGCCGCCGTCTTTTCTACAATCACAGATACCTCGCAGAAAAAGGAGCTTCCGAATTCGCTTTCATACAAAGCCTGGGACAGCACAGCCCGCCTCTTTTCTCCCTCCTTCGGGATGACTGCAGTGCCATCCTCTCCCATTGCCCTTTGAATCATTCCAGCCAGCTCCATGCGGGATATCTCCGTCTGAGAGGATATGTTGTAAAGCACCCTTTTATGTTCCCTGGACACTGCCGCCCGGTAAATAAGCTCAACGGCATCCGTCACATACAAAAGGGAAAAGCTGTCATTCTCCGGAACCAGAATGTGCCCCTGCTCTAAGGCCTCCAGACACATTCTGCTGCAGATATCCCTGATTTCCCTGCGGTTTCTTGGAATCACATACAAATGATCCAGCCGAAGGATCAAAATATCTCTGCCCGTACTTTTCTGGCAGCTTTCACACATTTCCTCCCCCTGGGCCAATATCATGCCCTTCATCCTCTGGGAAGAGGGAGGAGCCTGCTCCGTAATATCCTCCGGATAATCACCGCCGTACACCTCATCTGAGGAAATATACACAAATCTTCCGCTGCCCCGGGACACATACCCCATGAGAATATTTGTCAGGGCTGCCATATATCTCACGGCCTCTGTCTCCTCCTTCTTCCAGGTGAAATTGGTGTCACAGGCTCCCGCAAAAATAGTAAGGTCCGGCTGAATGCTCTCAAAAATTTCCGGCAGGCTGGCGCTTTCATAGGAAAAATTATATTTCTCAAATACCTTTTGATAGGATGTCTCTTCCAGACGGCTCCCTGTAAGCAGATAAACACGGTGCCCTTCCTTTTTCATCTTAAGAATCAAATGGTTCATCAGGCCTCCGGCTCCCCCAATCAGCAATACATTCATCCTTCGTCACTCCTGACCCAGCCGCTTTCCTTTGGTGTAACAATACCGCACTCCCGAAGCGTTTCCTGAAATTGTTTCACATCCCGTCTCACCTTTTCCACATCCTCTTTGTATCTTTCACTGAGCAGTACGGCAATTTCTTCCTGGCTCTTCCCCTGGGCAGACAGCCTCCAGATTTCAGCGCCGGCTTCGTTTACCACAACCGGTCTGTGAAAGGGCACTCCCTCCTGCTGCATATCCAATATCCAAAAGCAGCCTGCCGCCTGGCGCAGCTGATACCTGGGTCTTTCCTTTTTTTCCTCCCCGGCCATATCAAAAACCTTCCCTTTTGTCACGCTTTTTTACTTTTTTACTGTTCCCATTGTACCACAGTATTGTGCAAAAGGGAAACACTGTTTTCCCGGCTGCATCCTGCTAATCGCACAGTACTACCACCTGTCTGGGAGTGGTCTGGGCCGGAATGCTTCTGGTTGAGGTATCATAGATCACAACCAGATTGTGATTGGCAGGACTTCCCTGATAATACTGGTTATTTGTGGTTCTAAGCTGTACCGTTCCGTCCATGTTCAGCTGCAGCGTCTGATCCTCATTCACCAGAGCGGTGTTAAAATACCCCACGCTTACCATCCGTCCGGTTTTCTCCCGGGCCGCTGCCACAGCGTTATACTGGGGCGGATAAATAAGGGGAACAGGAGCGTCCGTCCTATAGTAAAAGGTGCAGGTCATACCCACGGAAAGGGTTTCAAAGTCCACCACATAAGTGGAGGGGGTGATGATAAAATTTACCGTATTGCCGTCCGCATCCTCCACAGTGGTGAATATCATGCAGCCATTTGTGCGGCGGTTTCCCATCTGCGCCGGGGTCATATCCACAATCATTCCCGTGACGGAGGCAAAGCTGTTTCTTCTATAGGGTCTCATGCCGTTAAAACGAAAATCCATAGCCTTTTTCCCTCAAAATACTCCTTCCTTCTATCATATGCCTCCTGCATCCTTTTGTTACGGTTCTGGGGGCTTTGCAGAGCAGAAATGCAACAGTCTGGATCGTCTACGCAGCATATTTCATAAACAGACCCTGGCTGACCGCCGGTACTTAGGCCGCGTTCTTTGCAGCCTTACGTACCGTTGCGGTCAGCGCGGAGCGAAAGCGTGTCTGTGTTGAAATATGCTGCGTATGCGTCTGGACTGTTGTCTTTTTGTTTTGCAAAGTTCCAGGGCTATAACAAAAGAAGTGCCGCTTCCTAATTGATTTTCTCTGCTTTATTTCAGCTTTGAATCTCAATTATTCTGCGACACTTCTCTGACATTTTTCTTTCGGTTTTTTCATTCAGATGATTTTTGTTTTTCTTTCTCTTTTACTTGTTTTCCTCACCTGCAGTGAATTTCATTTTGATTCTTTTTACAAGTCCTTTGTCACTTTCTCGATTCTTTATTCTTTTTCTTCTGCCGGAATCCCTCTCATTTTCATGAGCTTTATTCCTGCAAATTTTTTGAATATTCCTCGTTTCTGTGCTCTTTTGTCCTTGTAAAAATCCTCCTTTTGTCTTTCACTTGTGAAGTCACCCAGGTAAATTGGATTTGAAAAACCCTCATTTGAATGCTTTCACCTATCCGGATTATGGTAAATGTCTGACCTCTTTTTTTAGCTGGTAAGATATTGTTTCCGGATCATTATCTTACTTTTGCTTTGGAAAGACAATTTCGATTGCCTTTCTGTGATTCTATAGTATTACACTTTTAGGAATCTGTCAATAGTTTTTTCTGATTTTTTTTAAAATTTTTCTCTCTTTGCAATCTTATTTGTTTTCTTTATTTTATTTTCTGTTTATTTTGTTTGTTTTTCATGAATTTTATAAGCAATTTATACTCCTATAATAGTACCGCCCCCCAGCACATATTCCCCGTCATAAAACACCAGGGCCTGGCCGGGAGCTGCGGCCCGCACCGGCTGTTCAAAGGTGCAGAGCACCCTCCCATCCTCCTTTTTTTCTATGGTGCAGAATTCTCCCTTGTGGTTATACCGTATTTTTGCCAAAACCCTTTTTGGTTCCAAAAGGTCTGGCACCGACATATAGTTTACCCTGTCACAGAAAACCTTTGTGGTAAAAAGCGCATCATTGCCTCCCACCACCACCTCGTTGGTTTCCGGATGGATTTTGGTCACAAAAACTCTCTTTCCCATGGGAAGCCCAAGCCCCCTTCTCTGTCCCACAGTGTAATGGGTAATTCCCTTGTGCCTTCCCAAAACCTCGCCTTCCTTTGTGACAAAGTTTCCCGGCCCTGGCACTCTTTCCGCAGCCTCACGGTCAATAAAGGATGCGTAATCGTTGTCCGGCACAAAACAGATTTCCTGACTGTCCGGCTTATGGGCCACCGGCAGCCCCGCCTTTCCTGCGATCTCTCTGATCTGCTCCTTGGTGTATTCCCCCACAGGCATCAGGGTCCTGGCAAGCTGCTTTTGGGTCAGGCCATACAGCGCATAGGTCTGATCCTTTGCTGCAGTGACGGAATTTCTCACTGCATATCTGCCGTTTGGCAGCTTTTGGATTCTGGCATAATGTCCGGTGGCGATATAATCCGCCCCGATGGCCAGGCTCCGTTCCAGCAGGGCCTCCCATTTCACATAGCGGTTGCAGGCGATACAGGGATTGGGCGTGTGTCCCTTCAAATATTCCTCCACAAAATAGTCTACCACACAGCGCTTAAATTCCTGCTTGAAATTCATTACATAATAAGGGATATCCAGTTTCTGGGCCACTCTTGCAGCGTCGTCCACCGCAGAAAGTCCGCAGCAGCTGCCCTCTCCTGCATTCTCTTCATTCTGCCAGATCTGCATGGTTACGCCGATCACATCATATCCCTGTTTTTTTAACAGATACGCCGCCACGGAGGAATCCACCCCTCCTGACATTCCCACAACTACCCTTTGTCCCATTGCCCTATTTCCTTTCTGCAGGCCAAAGCCATAAAATCTATATAGAATTTTACATGACCGGGCGTATTTGTCAACAATGGGAATGTCTTATCTCCAGCGCACAATTTTGTAATAGGTTCTGGCTGTCCACCGATAACAGAGAATATAGAGCAATGCAAATATCCCGCTCACACAAAGGGCGCTTAAGACAATCAGCCTTGGGGCAAAGAGATTCAGCGCCCCCAGCAGCTTGATCACCATGTTGGTTCCCGCCGCGGTATGGCAGAAGGCCCCCGCCAGGGGCAGGAAGAATACCAGCAGAATCTGCTTTTGAATGGTGCCCTTTACCTCTTTATCGCTCATGCCCACTTTCTGCATGATCTCAAAGCTGCTCTGATCCTCAAAGCCCTCCGTAACCTGTTTATAGTACAGTATCACCAGCAGGCAGATCAAAAAGATAGCGGAAAAAAAGATACCGATAAACAATAATCCCCCGTACATGGATTCCTGCTCCAGCATCCGTTCCCTGAAATCATCAAAAGAGGCAAAGCCGGGGGTGGAAGAAGCCGCCTGGTAAAGGGCTTCCACAAAGGCTTCTATATTCTGCTCCTCTCCCTTGGGCGTAAGCTGCATTTTAAAAGACGAGGCGGAGGCGGCGTCCACACCATAGCAGGCCGCAATCTGGGAGAGGGTTTCCCAATCTTTTACCACAATCACAAACTCGCCGCCAAAATTATTATCCTCTGCCTTTGGCGCAACCTTACATTCCGAAAGCTCTTCCTTGATCACAAAGGAGGCGTCCATAAAGCTTACGGCTGCGCTCTTTTCCAAAACCTCCTCTTTCCCGGCGAAATCCGATCCGCTGGAAAACAAAAGCACTTCCCCCGGATTCAGGGTATCGTCCCTTCCCTCCAGGCGATTAAACTCAGAGACTGTCATCAGCTTTACCTGATACATATCCTCGAACTGGGTGCTTTCACTTCTTGTCACAAAAGTGTTTCCCCTTCTTTCCACCGGGCACTCCACATAGGAATAATATTGGCTCTCCTCAAGGGAAACCTGATGCTCCCCGGCCAGTCTGCCTGTATTTTGAAGCCACCCCTCCCTGTCCGTAAAGGAGGCCTCCATAAAGTTAATCTCCACGTCAAAGGGATAGCTGAAGCTTTGTATTCCCGGTATCCCCAGATACAAAGAAACCGTGCAGACTACTGTGATGATCACCATGGTTGAAAAAATACAAATATTCACCAGGCTGGCAGCGCTCTTTTTCATACGATACAGCATACCGGACACAGTGACAAAATTGTCCGCCCGATAGTAAAATTTCTTTCTCCTCTTTAAAAATCTCAAAAGAACAATACTGCCGGAGGTAAAGAGAAAATGGGTTCCCGCCACCACCAGAAAAATTGCCAGGAAAAAGTCTGTAAAAATCATGGAATTAAGCTTGGCCTGTATTGCAATGCGATAACCCGTTCCCAATGCAAGCACGCCCAAAAGGCTCCAAAGCCAGATAAACTTAGGCTCCTTTTCCCCTTTTCTGGACTCTCCCATCAAATCAATGGGATTTGCCCTGCCTACCTGAAACAGATTAGCTGTCAGGTTGATTGCGGATACAATTCCAAAAAACACCAAAGTATCTGAGAGCGCTTTCAGACTAAAGGAAAAATCTGCCTGGACGGGAAGCTTTGCCAGGTTTAAGAGCAGCAAAAACAAAAGTCTGGAAAACAAAAGTCCCAAAAGGATGGCCGAAAAAACCACTACCACATAGATCACCGCCGTCTCCACAAAGAGCAGCATCCCGATATGCTTTTTTTCCATTCCAAGGATACTGTAAAGACCCAGCTCCTTCTTTCTTCGCTTGATTAAAAAGCTGTTGGTATAATACAGGAAAGGCACCATGATCATCCCAAGCAGCCAGAAGCCTATGCTCATCAGCATCAGCGCATAGCCTGCCCTGGGTATGGTGGACATAACATCATTGTTTAAAATCAGGTCAAACACAAAGTATGTGAACATGGCAAAAATGCACACGCCTATATAGGGCAGATAGGAAGCGCTGTTTTTGCGGATGCTTTGAAGGGCCATACGGGGAATCAGACCTCTCTTATTCATGAGAAACCCCTCCTTCCTTTCCGGTCTGCAGCACCGTCAAAGTATCTGAAATCTTGCGGTACATTTCCTCATCCTTCAGGTTTCCTCTGTAAATCTGATTAAACACACAGCCATCCTTGATAAAAAGCACTCTTCCCGCCCGGCTGGCCGCCTGAATGCTGTGGGTCACCATAAGGATGGTCTGGCCGTCTCTGTTCACATCCCCAAAGATGCGCAACAGCCTGTCCGAGGCCTTGGAGTCCAGCGCCCCGGTAGGCTCATCCGCAAGAATGATCTGGGGCCTTGTAATCAACGCCCGGGCCACTGCCGCTCTCTGCTTCTGTCCTCCCGATACCTCATAGGGATATTTGTCCAAAATGTCCTGAATATAAAGCCTGCGGGCCAGCGGAAGCAGTCTTTCTTCCATCACCTGATAGCTTACGCCCGCCAGCACCAGAGGCAGAAAAATATTGTCCCGAAGAGACAGGGTATCCAGCAGATTAAAATCCTGAAACACAAAGCCCAGGTTATCCCGTCTGAAGGCGCACAGCTCCTTTGGCTTAATATCCGCCATATTCTTTCCCGCTAAAATCACCTGGCCGCCGGTAGGCTTATCCAGAGAGGCCATAATATTGAGCAGCGTGGTTTTTCCCGATCCCGACTCTCCCATAATAGCCACATATTCCCCCTGCTCCACTGAAAAGGTCACGTCAAAAAGAGCCTGTACCTTGCTGCCTCCCAGACGCTGGGTATAAATCTTTTTTACATTTTTCACTTCCAATAACGCCATAAACACACTCCTCTTTTCCCGAATCTAAATGAATGAAAACGACGCCCAGAGGTACCGTTTGAAATAATGATACAGAAAAAGGAAATGCGCTGCCATAAGGCTGTCTTACATTTCCCTGTTAAACCTTACATTTTTGTCACATAAGGCATCAATCCTTATTCTCTTTTGTCTGATAAAGGGACAGATACACTCTCGTGCCCTGATTTTCCCTGCTCTCTACCCTGATCTGATTTCCCAGCCGGTCTAAAATCTGCCTGCAAAGATATAAGCCTATCCCTGTAGATTTTTTGTCCATGCGTCCGTTATAGCCCGTAAAGCCTCTCTCAAAAATCCGGGGCAGGTCCTCGGGCCTGATTCCGATGCCGTTGTCCTCCACCACCAGCGTATGGGGTTCCTGCTCCCACAGATAAATGGAGATGCAGCCCGTAGCCGGAGCCGTATATTTGATGCTGTTTGACAGAATCTGTTCGATGCAGAAGCCAAGCCATTTTTCGTCCGTCAGAACAGACAGCCTCATCTCCGAAAGCTGCAGGCGGACTCCCTTGTTGATAAAAAGCACGGCATACTTTTTCACTGCCTGCTTTAACAAGGTGTAAAGATCACACTCCTGTAGGACCAAATCCTGCCCCATGCTCTCCAGCCTCTGATAGTGAAGCACCATCTCCACATACTGCTCCGTTTTGAAAAGCTCCTCCTTTAACAAAAATCTTTCTCTGGAGCCGATTGTCTCCCCTCCTAACAAAAGCTTCATGGCCGCAATGGGGGTCTTGATCTGATGGGCCCACATAAGATAATAATCGCCCCTCGCAGTCTGGGCCTCCTCCTCCAAAGACTGTTTACGTTTTCTTAATTCCTCCATCGCTTCAATCAACCCCTCATAAGCGCCTTCTAAGGGTTTTCTTTTCTCCCGCCACAAATCCGGGTTCCACTCCACCGTCCCAAGCTGTTCCAGATTTTCCCCCGCAAGCAAGAGCTCTCTCCTCTTTGCCACATACCTTTTCCCCGCAAAAAAGCCGGCGGCCAGCCAGAAAAAAGCAGAAAGGGGAATTGCATACAGCAGTCTCGACACCTGTTCCATTCTGTAAAGGGCTCCCACCGCCATAAACAGAAACACTGTGAGGCCATACAGTAAAAGCGCTCCTTTGCATTCCCATACAAAATCAAGCCACAGTCCCAGACTGCTTTCTCCTCCTGCTTTTTTTCTTTTTTCCATTGCCTCCATGCCTTTCTCCATGCTTTTCTTTCATGCCTCAGGAAACCGTAGAATCCCCAGCGCTGCCGCACAGATAACCGATTCCTTTCTTTGTGGAAATAAGATGCTCTGCCCCTGCGCCCTCCAGCTTTTTGCGCAGTCTGGCCATGTTTACCGTCAGCGTGTTGTCATCCACAAAGCACTCGCTGTCCCAGAGACGCTCCATCAGCTCCTCTCTGGATACGATCCTACCGATATTTTCAAACAAAAGCTGCAGGATTTTAAACTCATTTTTTGTCAGCTCCATCTTTCTTTCCCCCACCTTTAGGGAGGCGTCCGCCAAATCCAGCACAATGCCCCGGTATTCCAGCACGCTGGTAGGGCCCCGGAAGGCATAGGTCCTTCGCAGCAGGGCCTGCACTTTGGCGGAAAGCACCTCTAAATCAAAGGGCTTTGTAAGAAAATCGTCTCCGCCCATATTCACCGCCATGACAATGTTCATGTTGTCCCCGGCAGAAGACACAAAGATAATGGGCACCTGAGAAATCTGACGGATCTGACCGCACCAGTAATGCCCGTTAAAAAAGGGCAGCACAATATCCAAAAGCACCAGATGAGGAGAAAACGCAGCAAACTGCGAAAGCACATTGCAAAAATCCTCCACACACGCCACCTGATAGCCCCATTTTTCCAGATGCAGCTTCATGGAACCGGCAATCACTGCATCGTCCTCCACCACCAAGATTTTATATTGATCCATGCTTCTTTACTCACCCGTTTCCACATTTCCGAAATTCACCACAATATACTCCTCAAGCTCCACCACGGAACCCTCTTTGGGCCAGGCGGGTCCATCCTGCATCAGCTCCCTGGCCTGGGCATAGTGCTCCAGATTGCCGTCCTCCGTAAAGGAAAAGCCGTGCATGGACCAAAAGGAAATCAGCTCTCTGTCAAAGCCGTAAAAGGCCGTGGCGCCCCAGTTGATAAAGGAAAGCCTTGGTGTCTCCGCAAAAGCATAGCCCTCCGGGGAATTGTATGTTTCAAAAAGCTCCGGGGAGAGCCCCTCCACTAAAAATTTTATCAACGTGTATTTTTTCGACCACTCAGGACAGTAGGCCTGGCTGATCAGGCTCTCTGGCGTCTGATAGCTGCCGATCACACAGACCGGCTTTGAGGTGTCGCAGTTTGCCTGCAGATAAAGAGCCACGTTTTCCATGGTGCGCTTTGTGTCCTCATATTTCATGGCATCCACATAAAACCATTGATTCATCTCATAGCTCTGACGATACAGAAGCACAAAGGCTGCCAAAGAGGCCGCCGCCCGCACAGGCAGGCGCTTTACATTTCTGATCTCCCAGGCAATGAGCAGAACCGCAAACGCCGTGATCAGGGGCACATATTGGCTGGAGCGGTAATAGGTGGCCACTCTCTCCATCACCGGAAGCACCCAGGGAAGCAGTATAATGCCCGCTCCCGCCGCCAGAACCCAGCCGTCCCGTTTTCCTGCCGCATACCGTATGGAAAAAAACAGCACCACAAGCACTGAGAGCACCAAAACCATCACGGGAAGGTATACCACCGCGTTCAGATAGTATTTCACAAAGAAATCCTTCAGCACATAGACGAGCTCCTCCCTTCCCTGGGGTGAAAACCAGGAGAGAATTCCCTCCAAAATCTCCGAAAGCCCTCTGTCCTCCAGCACATGCTTCTGCTCCTCCAGGTGAAATGCCGCCGTAAGAAAACCAGTCACCGCCGCCCGCAAAAGCATCCCCAAAACGCACGCTCCAAGCACATTTAAAATCCACGAAAGGGGCTTTTTTTCGTACTCCCTGCAGTCCGTCACACGAACCAGCCAAAAGGCCATCACCATTCCCATCAAAAATACAAGCATGAAGGACTCATAAAAGCCCGCAGCCACAGCGGCAAAAACTGCGCACAGAAAAATCCGGAAAAAACGCTTTTTGAAAGAAAGCCTGCCCCCGGCGCGCAGGCTCTCCATCCCCATAAGCACCGCTGCCGCACAGGCCCCATAGCCCAGAAACAGGCCGTTTTGCAGATACCATACCGCCACCTCGCTGATCATGGGGCTGGAAAGCATGGCCGCTGCAGCTATGGTATAGGCCCACACAGATAATCTCTCTCCCAGAATCCGATAAAAAACCACGCACCAGAGGGTCACGGACAGGCAGAAAAAAACAAGCCCCAGTGCCTCCACAAAATAAGGATTATAATCCAGGGGAAGCAGCTTATTGATCAGATACAGGCACCACCGCCCGGTGGCAGGTGAAACACCATCCACAAAGTAAACCTTAAAGGCGGTATCGTCGATACCCACCGTAGGATTGAGAAGCAAGGTGCAATAGCTTAAGGCCATCATCAGGGGAATCCCTATGGCAAAGCATTTTCTGCTCCAGAAATATTTGATATCCTTAATCAGTTCTGACATAATTTTCAATTCCTTTTCCAAAAGCACAGATCAGGGCAAAGACGCTGACCGCAAATATTTTACAGGTATAAATCCAATGCTGCCCGGAATGATTCTGGGTAAAAAATATCCATATAAAAGGCAGAAGGGCCGGGAGAAGAAAGGGCAGCATATATTTTACACTGTCCATCCTAAAACCCTTGCGGCATCCTGCAAGCAGGCCAAACAGCCAAAGCGCTATCCCCACAGCAGGCAGATAAAATCCCCAATTATCGTAAACGCTCAGATTCTGCTTAAGAACGGACAAGAATCCTGACAGGATATTCTGGTCTTGCGCAGTCTCCGTTCTGGCAAGCAAAGTGTTCCAGCCATCCAGGATCACATTCCCTCCCACAAGCAGATCTGTCATCACCCATTTCATTGCCCAAAATCCCCCGTATCCAATCATCCAAGACAAAATAAAAGCAAGTGCTTTCACAAAAGCCGCCTTCGGCTTATCGCTGCTCAGATATAGAAAAACGCACAGGGGAAAGCCTAAAGTCACCAGCGGATAAGTCAAAAAGTCAAAATAAGCTGTGGCCATTCCCAAAAGCAGGAAAAATTCCCAATACCAGCCCCTGCTTTCCATTTTTTTGTGAAGCCCAAGCTGCACAAGCACCGCCCCGCACATGATATAATAACAAATACTCAGGGACAGAGAAGTATACAAGGTCACATAATACAAAAACGGCAGGGACAGCAGGAAAGCCGCCCCCAGCATTTTTCTTTTTCGAGCCGCGCATTCCAGACAGACAAACCCCGCCAGGGCAAGCTGCAGTGCAGAGGCTCCAATCCGGATGGAGCCCAGCGTAGTAACCGCAAGAAGGGGCTTTAGTACCACAAGATATCCATGCCAGTATCTTGCATATTCCACCTCTCTTGGCTGCTGTACACCCTCAAGATAATCCACCAGGGAGTCTCCTGCCGCCCAGCCGTCCCCCTGCCCGCTTTCTTTGCGGTACATATACAAAACCTGCTCCAAAAGAGAATGCTCCTCATTTTGATAAACAGCGTTTTCCAGCATCAGGCAATCCGTAAAATTCCCTGTAAGCGTGGCCGGGTAGCCGGAAATCATCTCTGAATCTCCAAATTCATCCTCCAAAAGATACAAAGACTGCCAGACATGAAGCCTCATGGGCTCCAGCGGAAGGCAGAATACAAGAAGAAGAGCCAAGAGGCCCACTATGCTTCCAGCCAAGATAAAAAACACACTATGAAACGCTTTTTGGACTACCGTTCTTTTCAAACTCCCTGTTTCCTTCCTTAGTTACTGCAAAAAAGAATCTCCTGGTTTTCTCATTTCCTGGAGCCTGAAAACGCATTCTTTCACCTTCTCCACAGCCGCGTCCAGCTCCTCCTTTGTGTTCTCCTCAGACAAAGTAAGACGCAGGGCCCCCCTTGCCTCCTTCTCGCTCAGTCCAATGGCCAGCAGCACATGGGAAGGGTCAATGGCGCCCGAAGAGCAGGCCGAGCCTGAGGAAGCGCAGATTCCCTGCATATCCAGCATAATAAGCAGGGATTCTCCCTCTATTCCCGGAAAGGATATATTTACATTGCCCGGAAGCCGCAGCTTTGGGTGCCCGTTCAGCCTGCTGCCCGGTATTTCCGTCAGCAGTCTCTCCGTCAGATAATCCCGCAAAGCAGTTTCTTTCGCGGTCTTTTCCTCCATGATCCTGACCGCTCTTTTTGCCGCCGCAGCAAAGCCCACAATCCCTGGGACATTTTCTGTTCCTGCCCGGCTGTTTCTTTCCTGCCCTCCTCCGTGCACAAAGGAACGAAGCCTGGAGCCTCTTTTGATGTAAAGGCATCCAACGCCTTTGGGTCCGTTGAGCTTGTGCGCACTTACACTCATCAAATCGATTCCCAGCTCCTGTACCTGCACCGGCACCTGGCCATATGCCTGCACCGCGTCTGTGTGGAACAAAATCCCCTTCTCCCCGGCCAGAGCGCCGATCTCTGCAATGGGCTCCAGGGTGCCGATCTCATTATTTGCAAACATAACGCTGATCAAAATAGTGTCCGGCCGCAAGGCTTCCTGCACATCCTGTATTTTTACCATCCCATACCGGTCCACATCCAGATAGGTAACCTCAAAGCCGCTCTCTTCCAGGGCCCTGCAGGTGTTAAGCACCGCAGGATGCTCTATCCTTGTGGTCACGATGTGGCGTCCTCTGCCGGCCAGGGCCTTTGCCGCCCCTTTTATGGCCCAGTTATCCGCCTCCGTGCCTCCCGAGGTAAAATAAATCTCATCCGCCCTGGCTCCCATACTCTCTGCGATGCTTTCCCTTGCATCACTTATCGCCCGCTTAGCGGCAGTGCCCATGGAGTATATACTTCCCGGATTTCCATAATTTTCTGTAAAAAAAGGCAGCATAGCCTCAAGAGCCTCCGGCGCCAGTCTGGTGGCAGCCGCATTGTCCAAATATATCATAAAATCTCACCGTTTCCCGCAAATTCAAAATTAATATAGCATCGGCCAATCAGTTCTGTCAACTGTCCGGGCGGCATATAATGACAATGAAATTATAATGAGGAAAAGCTTTTCTTTGGTGTTATATGAAGCAAGGCAAAAGACACCCTCTTATCATGGGTACCTTTATTCTTACCATTACAGGCCTGATCAGCCGGATCATCGGCTTTTTTTACCGCATTTATCTCTCCAGACTGTTTGGAGAGGAGGGAATGGGCATCTATCAGCTTTTAAGTCCCGTTCTTTCCCTTTCCTTCTCCCTGACTGCAGCGGGATACCAGACGGCCATCTCCAAATTTGTGGCGGAGCGTTCTGCCAAAGAAAAAAGCCCCTCCTTCAAGCCCATGCTGGCAGGCATGAGCATCTCCATGCCTCTGTCCTTTTTATGCTGCGCCGTTATCTTCTTTTTCTCCGACTTTATCGCCGCCCGCCTGCTCTTAGAGCCAAGAACCGCTCCCATGCTGCGGATTCTGGCCTTCTCCGTGCCTCTTTCCGCCGTACATTCCTGTGTGAACGGTTATTTTTACGGCATCAAAAAGGCGGGACTGCCCGCCTTCTCCCAGCTTGTGGAGCAGCTCACCCGGGTGGGCTGTGTGTACGCAGTATCCGCCCTGGTTCTTTCCCAGGGAAAGACACCCACCATCAATGTGGCGGTTGTGGGGCTCACAGTGGGAGAATTCTTCTCCATGATCGTGTCTGTGGTCTCTATTTACTGCTGCTGCTTTCAAAAGCGTGCCGGCTCTGTCTCTGCCCCCGTGGGCGCCATTTACAAAAGTATTCTTGGGATGGCGCTGCCTCTGACCGCAAACCGCATTGTGCTCAATCTTTTACAGAGTGTGGAGTCCGTTTCCATTCCCGCAAAGCTTCGGGCATACGGCTACGACACCTCCACCGCCTTAAGCGTCTACGGCGTTCTGACAGGCATGGCCATGCCGCTTATTTTCTTTCCAAACGCCCTGACAAACTCTGTGGCTGTGCTTCTTCTGCCTCTTATATCCGAAAGCTATGCGCTGGGAAATCTGCAGGCAGTGCGCCAATCGGCTCTGCGCACCATCAAATACTGCTGCCTCCTGGGACTTTTTTGCATGTGCGGCTTTGGACTGTTTGGAAAATGGGCGGGCAATGTACTCTTTGGCAGTCCCCTGGCGGGGCATTTTATTACCACTCTTGGCTTTATCTGCCCTTTTATGTACTTGGACACCACCCTCTCCAGCATCCTTCAGGGGCTGGGCCAGGCCGGAAAAATTTTTGTCATGAATGTGATCTGTCTCTTTGTCCGTCTTGCCTTTGTGTTTTTTGCCATACCGGTTTTTGGCATCACAGGATATCTGTGGGGCATACTGGCAAGCCAGATTTTGCAGAGTCTCCTTTATCTGGGATGTCTCCACCGCTTTTTAAAACACACTTAGGGCCCTGTCCTGCACCCTTTGTGCAGCGGCAGAGCCCTTTTGCATTTCTCATTTCAGAACATTTTTTAATTCGTCCATAAAGGTGTTGATATCCTTAAACTCTCTGTACACAGAGGCAAACCGCACGTAAGCCACCGCATCCAGATCCTTCAGCTTATTCATCACAAGCTCCCCGATCACCTGGCTTGGAATCTCCTTTTCCTCCAGATTGGAAATCTCGTTTTCCACCTCATCCACAAGTCTGGTCAGCTCCTGTGCGCTCACCGGTCTCTTGTGGCAGGCGCGAAGCACTCCTGCTTCAATCTTGGAACGGTCATAGGTCTCCCTGTTGTTATCCTTTTTGATAATAATAAGCGGGATGGTTTCTACCTTTTCATAGGTGGTAAATCGCTTTCCGCACTCATCGCACACACGTCTGCGGCGTATGGAATTATTATCCTCTGCCGGCCTGGAATCAATCACCCGGGTGTTATCATGACTGCAAAACGGACATTTCATGAGCGTTCTCCTTTTTTTCTGACATTCCTTGGATTTATTATATTTTGTTTATTAATTTATGTCAACTTAAATCGTCCTCCTTAGACGCCTCCACGTTGTGGAAAAAAGCCACAGCCGCCCCGATAAGAAGCATTCCCGCCGCCCCGGACAGCCAGTCAAGGACACAGGTGCCTGCTGCCGCAAGCAAGGCAGACAGCACAAGGCAGACGCCCATGACAATCCACACATAGGATTTCTTGTGCCTGTAAACAAACACAGCCGCTATCGCTCCCAAAGCATCCGCCGCCAGAATCAGCCAGTGCCAGAAGCAGTCTGCAATATCCTTCCCACTGCTGCCAAGACCCACACCATCGCCGCCGTCCAGGCCGGTAACAGGACTCTTTTCCAAATCTCCCTCAGGCTCTGAGGCCGTATATAGCAAAGCGTAGGTGGAAAACAGCCCTGTGCGGATGGTAACCGTTCCCGCCGTCTCATCCATATCCTCCAAAAGCTCACAGGTTCCCTCGTGATTCCGAAGCACCCAGTATGTCGTCTGCTCCTTTGGCAGCTTTGGGGGAATATCCAGTACAATCTCCAATTCCTCAGATGACTCCCTTAATTTCTGCCATTCCCCTCCTCCTACTTTTTTCAGCAGAGAAATGTCAATGTAGGAGCCCAGCGTCAGCCCCTCTATCTGTCTGGCATAAGAAACCGTCTCTTCCTCCATCTGCCGTTTATCAGTCTCAGGCACTTCTGTAATCAGCTTCGTAACCACCAGACGAATCTGCGCATCCTCACCATTCTGAACCAGCTGCTGCTCCTCCTCAGTGAGCGCCGCCTGCAGCACCGTGTCAAAGGTATTTAGGATTACGCCAGTGATCACATCCCCCTGGCTCTGTCCCTGTTCATCTATGGATTCCACCGTAATCCGCACTGTCCCCTGGCCGTAGGATGCCTGCATGGGCTCTTCCACCGGCTTTCCAACTGCTTCTTCATAGGAAAGGATGCCTCCTTGGGACGGCGTCTCTTCCACGGCCGGTTCCTCCTCTAAATCCTGCGCGCCAGACTGCGTCTCGTTGTTATCTTGCGCCTGTCCGCCGTCCTGCGTCCCATTGTTATCTTGCGTCTGGCCGCCGTCCTGCGTCCCATTGTCATTTTCCGTCTGGCCGCCGTCCTCGTCCTCGGTCTCTCCGGGAGCCTCCGGCTCCTCTTCCTGTCTTGTCAGAACACGCACAGTCACTGTAGCAGCGTTCCCTGCCTGATCAACGGCAGAAATCACATAATCTCCTTCTCTCACCTCCGGGTCTAAAACCAGCTCTCCGCTTTCCTCCAGAGTGATCTCTTCTCCGTTCACGGTAACCTTTTCCAGATAGCTGTCCGCAATCACCGCCGTCTGCTTCTCATAATAGGTCTCTCCATCCGTCACGCCGGTGATGGATGGCGGCGTCAGGTCAAGCACCAGCCCGTCAGAACCTGCGTAGGAAATATTTCCTGCCTGGTCCTGCGCTTTTGCATAAATCACATACTGCTTTTCCTCCTCTATGGAGAAGGTTCCGGCATACGGGGTCCATCCCGTGAAGGCCTCCAGCTCCTCCAGACTCATTCCCTCCTCCGACAGGTAATAAGATACTTCCTTGATGCCGCTTCCCATATCCCGGGCAGTGATTTCCACATCCTGGGTATCCTTGAAAAACAGACCAAAGGTAATGGTATTCAAAAGCTTTTTCCAGACAGAATCCTGAATGGAAATGGCAGCCTCCGGCGGGGTAACATCCCCAACTCCCGTTACCTCCACACGCAGATCTCCGGTAATGCCGGTGATCAGATACGCTCCCTCCTCCGGCTCCGTAAGGCTGCCCCTCGTGCCGTCCTCTAAGGAAACGGCAAAGTCCTCCATCCGGGAATAGCCCTCCAAAAGAGTAAACAGGAGCATTACGCTTCCATCATGGCCCGCCGTCCCGTCAAAGCCCTCCGCAAATTCCAGGCTGTAGCCCGTCTGAGCATCCGGCAGCGTCACCGTATACTTTCCTCCCGGCGCAATGGTCACTGTGACAGGATCAGAGGGCTTATATTCCGCCGTCTCTTTAAACCGCACCTGGTATTCTCCGTCCGAAAGGCCGGATAAGGTTCCTTCCGCAAACCGGTCCGCCGGAAAATCCTGGTACGCTCCTTCCGTTCCCGCACGATACTCCATGGCGTCAAAATCAAGCCCGTGCATCTGGCCGTCGTTCTTATTATCTATGGTCTCATCGGTGTGGGTAATGCCCTTTGGAGTCTCCCTGGTCTTTTTCTCCACCGCTTCCGTCTGCGGGGTCTCCAGGGTGCCCATAAACAATCCCGTGCCCGCAGCCTGTGCCAAAATGCCATAGCCGAAATCCTCTGTGGTCAGCTGGTAGGTGTCGCTGTCCGCGCCGGAAATCTGCTGTCTGGTCCCTCCGTCGTCCACCCGGTACCACTGCCAGTCCACTGTCGCCCCGTCCGGAGCAAGGCCGCTGTCATTTACCGTAAGGACACTGCCGATAACCGCATCCCCCTCTATGAGAATAGAACCGGACAGATACGCCCGCACCGCCTCCGTGGGCTGGGACACAAGCTCTCCCTTAAAATCCTGCGCCGTCACGCGCACCCCAAGCTTTTTGCCGATATCTGCGTCTGTCAGGATGTATGTGCTTTGCTCCGCTCCTTCTATGTCCTGATTCTGCTGGGATGTATCCCCCGCATAATACCACTGGTACTGCAAAGACGCTCCCCCAGGGGTACCTGCTGTCTGGGCGGTTAAGGTGCTGCCGGAAACAGCAGTTCCATTTATGCCAGCTGTGCCGGTGATGCTTTCCCGGGAATAATAAAGATCAATCTCAAGGCTCCCGTCAGCAAGCACCTGTGCCTGCTCCACCGTGCTGCCGTCCACCCTTCCCAGGGCATAGGCACAGCCCGAAATACTCTGTGAAAGATCGGCCAGGGTCAGCATACCGTCCGTTATGCCGTCGGTTTTTTCCTCCGTTTTGAAAAGAGTATAATTGCTCTGGTCATAGGGCTGCTCTGCCCCATCCATATTCTGGGTCCAGTGACGCACCACATACCTGGTATCCTCATTTGGCGTCCACCTTGCATACAATGTGGTATCCATCCCGATTGTATCGGTAAAGCTCCACTTGCTGCCGTCCACCGTCTGGGTAAACCATCCGGCAAAGTTATAGCCCTGTTTTTCAGGCTTTGCCGGCTCTGTCAGCGTTCCCCCTGATATCACAAGCTGGGTCTGGTCATTGGTGCCGTTTTGGGCTGCAAAGACCGCCTCATACACCGTCACCTCTTCCCTGTCCGTCTCCCCTGTGCCGCTTTGAGCCACAAAGGCATACGTACCCTTTTGGCTGACAGTATACGCAGCTTCCTTTGTGCTTCCCGTGCCGGAAGGATCAGCCGTTTCCGTCAGTTCTTTTATCTCAGAGCCGTTTACCGTGGTCTGACCGCCGGAAATGCCATATTCCGCCTTTACCGTAAGCTGTAAGCCCTGTTCCTTGGAAACGCCTGTGGTCTGGCCGGATACCATCAAAACAGGCTCTTTGGTGTCTATCCGGATGGGGCCTGCAAAGCCCTCCGTCCAGTTTCCTTCCCTTTGAGTCTGGGCGGTATTATCTCCCGCCTTGTCATATACCTTGTAATACACATACCATACGCCGTCCTGGGAAATAGTTACGGTTTGGCCCGCCGGGTTCAGAACCGAAAGCCCCTCTGTGGGAATCTCATCCCTGGAAGCTACCACCTTATAATATGCCTCTCCCACACCGCTTTGGCTGTCCGTGGGAGTGAGGGTAATAGACTGAGCGCTTTCCTCCCAGCCTGTGGGAACGCCGGATACCGCCACTGTGGGCGCCGTCAAATCCAGCTTATCCACCGTCACCGACGCCGTATTGCTTCCGCCGTAATCCTCATCCAACACCGTCACTGTATAGGTGCCGTTTTCTGTGGCCAGGAAGTTTCCAGACGCCTCCTGGGAGAAGGTAAGTCCCCCCGGCTCCGTCACCGTATAGTTTTTATTCGCATAATCCGAAAGCTGCCATATCAGGGTGGGCAGGTCGTTGGTCCACTGGGTGGGTGCGCCGGTGAGGGTAATCTTCGGCGCATGGGTGTCCACTGCCGTCTGGGAAATCACCAGATAAGGCTGGGACGTAACAGAATAGGTATGCCCTACCTGATCCGTCACCCGAATGTGCAGATATTTGGCAGCTTCCGCAGTTTCCACCGCAGTGTAGGCCAGCACGTCCGTATTTAAGTCTGCAAGGGTCTCCCACGAGACAGGCTCTGCGGCACTGTCCGTCCAGGCATACTCTGCCTTGCTTACTCCGGATTCCCCGTCCCCAAAGGAAATGGGCAGAGCAAGCTTTGTATAAATCCCCGCCCTGGGGGCTTCCACACTGTCCGCCGTCAGGCCGCCTATGGAAGCCCATGGAGCGTTCAAATCAATCTTTTCCACCAAAACATTTTCGGTGATGGTCTGGTCGCCTGCCGTGAGCTGAAAGGTGTAGTATCCATTTTCCGTCACCGTGACGCTGGTATCCGTTATGTTCAAATTCGTCCACGTTGTCCCGCCGGAAGCCCGGTACCTGAGAGAAGCATCCGTTCCCGATGCGCTGGCAGTAATACGAATCTCCCTCTCCCTTGCCCAGCTTGTGTTGTCCGCCGAAACCGTCAAAGCAGGGGGCTCACTGCCCGGGACAGGGCTCTCCTTTGTGCCAAAATCTACTTGAGCATATTGGTACGATGTGGCTCCTGTAGTGTCATAGGTGCCGATCACATGGAGATACCATTTCCCATTGCTTTGGCCGCTGCCGGCCTCCTTGCGGATGGAGAGAGAGACGCCTGCGCTTCCCTTTGCGGCCGCCAGCTCTTCGTCGCTCATCTCCACCCAGCCCTCTGCTGGCATAGCTGTAGAATCCGACCACACATACCGCAGGCTGCTGGTCTTACTCTGATCCCCGGTTACCGTAACCACCGCCGTGCCGGTTCCGTTTGCAATACCCTTTCCCGCAACTGTAAAGGAGGGGACAGAAGCGTCCACCTTGGCATCAGTGGAGCCATTGGCAGCACCCGTCTGGGTCCCCGTGGTGTCACACATGTCCTTGATATTTTCCCCTCCGGTCATGCCGGTTACCTTCAAGGTTTCTTCGGGGTTTGCCGCCACAGTGCCAGTAAAATACAGCACGTTGGTATCCGCGCCTCCCGCATAATATGCCTGTCCCCAGGAAGTAGCCAGATAGGTGTTCTGGGCAGTCATAGTGCTGTTTTGGCTGTCCACAATCTCGTCAAAAATCACGGACACCGTAAAGGAATCCCCCACCTTATACAGGCCTCCTGCCATAGGGGCAATTCCCAGGACCTGGGGCTCTCTGCCGTCGTCAATCAAGGTGTAGTCCGCAAAGCTCGTCACGTACCATCTGTCATAATCTGCCCCGCTGGCTGAAAAATAGCTGTACACCGTATCCTGGATGGAAAGCCTGGCGTAATAGCTGCCGTTCCTTTCTACAATACTCCCTGACGCTGCGTTGTATCGGTACACCGTTCTCTTTCGGTCTTCATTATTTCCTGTATCTATACCACTATCTGTCCTTAATGTAGGAAAATACTTGGTTGTGTCGTCGCCCTCACCCAGCTGGAAATTTGCCGTCCAGATGGCTGCTCCTGCCACGCTGTCATTCAGGGCAATCGGGTCGTCGGTATAGCTTCCCGCAAGCTTTGTCTCAATCCCCGCATTGTTAGGCGCATGGTTGCCCATCCAGGCATGCTCCCAGCAGTCTTCATCCTCATGTACCCCCATCACATATCTGTAGAGATAGGAGTCCGCCGTATTGAGGATATAGGCCGTCTCTGCGGAATACCTGTCCGCAACATTAGCGCTTGCGTTAAAATTATGCTTTTGGGGATGGGTGTTCTCATCCCTGTCAGACACCCAGTAAATATCTCCGTCTCTGGTATCACTGTGGTCCGTCACCCACTGGAAAGCGCTGCTATAATCCGTGCTCTTTCCGTTCTCCACAGTATAGATGCTTCTGTCCACCTTATAGGCGTCTGCCGCCGTCATGGTGCGCACGGCGGTTTTTTCCGTCTCCAGGCTTCCTCCGCCGGTAACACGGTACAGCTCTACGGAATACGTCCTGTGAGTGTTGGAATAGGCGGTAGCCGTCTTGCTTGTGCCGCCTGTGCTGTAAGCTGCATTAGCGCCGCTCTCGCTGACGGTAATGGTCTTTGCGGTCTCCCCTTCCCCAAAGGTAAGGGTACCGGCATTATGGGTAAAATGGGTGCCTCCCACCGCGGAGCCGTTCACCGTCCGGTAATACACCGTCTGGCTTCCTGCCGTCCCGCCGCTTCTGGTCACCGTAAAGGTATTGTCTCCATTATTTTGTATGGTGAAGGTTCCGTAATCCGGCAGCCCCAGTCCTGCAGTGAGCTCCTCACTGTAATAGGTCACATCGTCTACAGTGACAGCGTAGGCTCTGGCGTAATAGGTCACACCCTCCTGCAGTTCTGCATGCACACTGATGGTGCCGTTCGGCTCCGTCACAGGGGAAGCAGTGGCCGCCTTTCCATTGTTCAGGGTAAGGGTAGGATTGTTCATCACACCCCACACAAAGCCGGTCTCCTTAAGGGCCTCCGACCCTGGCTCCACCAGGACTGCAGAAAAAGTCATGGCGCTCTCATCAAAGGACAGACTTGCAAATTCCACCGGCCTGGCCACCACGCTGATGAAAAGGGTCTCCTTCGTCACATTCCCCGCCTTATCCGTAACGGTGACGGTAAACGCCACGTTTCCCGCCTTCTTTGCGATGTCCGCAGGAAGGCTGATTTCTATGGTGCACTCCTCCACAGGCTCATTGTCCGTAACAGTCAGTGCATTCTCCACCGCAGCCCGCACCTCTTCATCGGATGTGCGCGTCAGCACCTGCACCTGATTATAGCCAATCTCCGGCGGCTGCACATCCTTCCACTGGGCGGCAAGGTACAGTATCTGCCGGAGAGAAAGTGTGTCTCCCGGCTGATAGGTTTCGCTTCCGTCCCTGTCCTTCCACCCCTGGAATTCATACCCCGTGCGCGTGGGCCTGCCGCTGCTTAAGGAGAGTTCCTCCCCTTTCCATGCCTCCTGGACTGCAGGCACATTCCCGGCGTCCTCACTGCTTCCGTCATAATGTACTGCCAAAGGCCCCTGGAACAGGGCGGTAATCGTATTACCCCCATCGTCCGATACCTGAATGGTGATTTCGTCCCCATTTTCCACCTGCACCTTGTAGCTGTCCGGATTTAAGGTAACGGTTCTATTGTCAAAGGAAAGGGTCACGGTATAATCCTCAGAATCCTCAGAGCCGCAGTCCTCCAGGTCGTTTAAGGCCGCGGATACGTTTTCCTGGGTCAGAGTGGCTGTCTCATAAGTATAGGCGTACAAAGGCCCGCAGTTTTGCGCGCCGCCGGCCCAGCAGAAATACCGGTAAGCCACAGGATTTTCGGTACCCGGCACCGCGTAGAGGCCGCCGGAGGGACAGGTGTCAAAGCCCTTTCCCTTGGTGACCACATCCACATAGACCCTGACCTGGGCGTCCTCCCCATACCATCTCCTTATATAGCGGCTGGAATTATTGCTGTCTTCTTTCGCCGTCAAAATAGCCCCGGAGCCCAGCATGGAAACCGCGTCCTCCGGTCCGTAGACGCCGTTTAAAAAAGCATAGGTCACACCGGGAGTAAAGCTTGTGGTTTCCACAAAATTGTAATAGATAAAGGCCTGGCCTGAGCCTCCCGTTTTTCGCAGGGCAACGGGCTGCTCTGCCGTCTCTGCGGGAGACGCAAGCAGACTGTAGAAGGCAGGAGCCAAAATCGTCTCCCCTGCAGCCGCAGCCTGTATGCCTCCCTGCAGCTGTGACATCAGATACTGCAGCCTCTCGTTTTGCTCATCCTCCTGTGTCATAGCGGCTGTAAAATTTTCATAGGCCGCCGTCAGGGAGAGCCTGGTATTTTCGTCCATGGAAAGGATGGCATCATAAATCCCCCCGTCCTCCACTCCGGGAAAATAATCTGAGAGAATCGTCCCAAGAAGCGCTCCGGCAGGCGTCTTTGGAAGCGTTTGTCCGGCAAGGTTCCCGGAGGACACATCCCCCGAGGATACATCCGGCACATAGCTTTCCTGGGGCGATGCCCCGGATGCGGTCTGCTCCGTCCCCGAATTCTTTTCTGCAAAGGCGTTTATGGTGCCTGTCTGTGCTGCAAGCAGTGCGGCGATCAGTACGCACGCCAATATTCTTCCCTTCTGCTTTTTCATCCTTTTCATAGAATTTCTCCTTCTCTTTTGTCTGACACATGATGTATGCAAATTCTGATCAGTCTTTTAAAGTAAAGTAATTATAGCAAAAAGGAGCATTCTTTTTAGGACTTTGGAACCATCTGCACTTTTTTCGGCACAATTTGCAGATCTTCTATTCAGCCTGCTTTTCCGGAATCTGCAGCAGTATCCTCGCCACAAACTCTCCGCTCTCTACAGTAAAATCCGCCTCCCCCTTATACTTTTTTACACTGCGCAGAATACTGGAAATCCCGATTCCGCCGCCATCCTTCCTCACTGGAAGCCCATTTTGAAAGCTGATTTTTTCTGGGCAGGTATTGGAAATTCGTATGGCCAGCTTGTCCTGCTTCTGCTTCAGATATACCGAAATCCGCTTCTCTTCTCTGCCAGATTCTTCACAGCCATGAATTGCATTTTCCATGGCGTTTCCCAAAATAGCAATAAAATCGTTCTCTCTGATTTTTGTCTGACGGGAGCAGGCCACCTGCAAATCCACCCATATCCCCTTTTGCCTCGCTTCCCTTACATACGCCTCCAGAATACTGTTCACTGTAAAATTTTCACAGATTCTTTCATAAGCCTCTCCGGCATACTCACCTTCCCGCTGCTTCAAATAAGCAAGAAGCGCTTCCATCTCTCCCCGCCTTACATACTCTCCAACCACCAGATCATGATGCCGCAGATCATGGCGGACACGCCTGGTCTCCTCCACCTGCTTCTGCATCAGAGAAAGCTCTCTCTTTAGCAGGCTGGCGTTTAACGCAGTCAGCTCCATTTCCTTCTTCTCCTCCATCTCCCGCTGCATCAGGTATAAGGTATACAGCATAACCAGATGGGTAAGAAAAAGAAGGGCGCATATGCAGAAAAACAAAATCTGCTCCCTGGTTCCCCGCAGGGGGATCAGGGCCGGGCGGGTGGCATAATACAAGGTCAAAGCATTTCCCGCAACAGATATGATGCAGATTCCCCACCACTGGGTTTTCAGATCATCCGAAATTTTGCGGAAGGGTTTTCGAAACCACTTAAGATACACAAACGCCAGCAGACCAATGTCAAGGGTGCGCAGGCCCACATCCACCCAGGGATTTCCGTCAAAAAAATGCTCTGCCGTCAAAATACCTGCCACAATCATAAAGAGCAGCACAAATATCTGTAAGGATAAATTATAGAGCACCTGAAAAAAGTGATCCCGGCTTAACAGCTGAAACAATATGGCGGACTTTGCAAAGATAACCATAGTACAATATTTCCCAAAACTCTCCGGCGCAGCCAGCACCCACAAAGTGCCTGCCAAAACGCCGGTAAGCACAAAGATTCCATAGCAGAGACAGGTCTTTTTCCAGGACAGCCTCGGTCTGTCCAGACATAGAAACAGCAGACAAAAGCCCAAAATCTCAACCAGATTTCGAAATACGGATAAAAGCGGCGTGATTCCCAGCGTCAACTGTCATTCCTCCTCACAATAGTACTGCAGATACTGCTTTTTTAAGGACTGGTAAGTTCCTCTCGGCAGATAGATTTTCCTTCCGGTATTTAAGCTGAGCTCTCTTGCGTTCAGGCTGTCAATATACCCCAGATTCACAATATAGGCAGCCCCCACCCTTACAAACTCTCTGTATGGAGCAAGCATGGAGGAAAGCTCCTTCATTGTCATATGCACCATAGGCTGTGCTCCGTTTGCCAGAAAAAGGCACTGGGACTTGCCCTGGGCTTCACAAAAAACAATGTCCCTCAGGGCCACACGCCGCAGCCTGCCGTCAATCCGAAACAGCAGATACTTTTCCCTCTCCTTTGCTATGGCGCTCAAAAGCCGGTTAAGCACCGAAAAAAACTTCTCCTGCTCTATAGGCTTTACCAGATACTGGGCCGCATCCACGTCAAATGCCTCCAACGCATGCTCCTTAGAGGAGGTGAGAAATAATATCCTGCTTTCGTTTCCCATATCCCGAAGGTCTCTGGCTGCTTCCATTCCTGATTTTTCCGGCATATAAATATCCATCAGCACCAGGTCCGGGAGATAACCCTCTTCCCTGACCGCAGACAGCAGCTTCCGGACGCTTTCAAAACGTTCTATGAGAAGGTCTGTACCGGAATGCTCTTTACAGTAAACCTCCAGCATATTCTGTACCTTATCCAATTCTGTCCTCTCATCATCGCAAAGAGCCACCTGATACATGCTGCCATCTCTCCTTATCTGTCTGATACCCTGTTGTCCAATCCCCTTTTCTCATTTATTTATCCAAAAAATAGGACTTTTTTCCTAATAATTGTAGCATATGGCCCAAATATCCGCAAGTATTGACAGTGCACTATGTCTAGCAATTTATGTCAACCAAAATAATGTCCGGCCCTATCTGCCTGATGTCCTTATAGGGAATGACGATATCCGGCTCACAATTCAAAAAGCCCAGCACCCTGCTGCAGCCCGGCACCATAATTTTGCGGATGCAGCCGCTGCACTCATCGAATTCCAGATCACAGACCTTTCCCAGCTTTTTGCAGTCTCTTATGTTAATCACATCCTTGCATTTAAGCTCAGAAAAAAGCATTTTCTCCGCCGCCCTTTTGTTTTTTTCATGTATATGCAAAAGCACCTTCGTAAATACTAGCAATACATCATTTTAAGGAGGCAGCGACAATGGCACAGGGTAAAGTAGAAATCTGCGGAGTAAACACCTCCAGACTTCCGCTCTTAAAATCTGCGGAGAAGGAAGCACTTTTCAAGCGAATTGAGGAAGGGGATTTAAAGGCCAGAGAAGCCTATATTGAAGGGAACCTGCGGCTGGTATTAAGCGTGATCAAACGCTTTTCCTCCAGCAATGAAAACGTGGACGATTTATTTCAGATCGGCTGCATTGGCCTGATCAAAGCCATCGATAATTTTGATTCCTCCCTGAACGTAAAATTTTCCACCTATGCCGTACCCATGATCATCGGGGAGATCAAACGTTTCCTTCGGGACAACAATTCGATCAGAGTTTCCCGTTCCCTAAAGGATACTGCCTACAAGGCCATCTACGCGAAAGACGCCCTCACCCGGAAAAATCTAAAGGAGCCCACCATTGAAGAGATTGCAAGCGAGGTGGGTATTTCCAAGGAGGATATTGTTTATGCCATGGACGCCATTCAAAATCCTATGAGCCTTTACGAGCCCATCTTTACCGACGGCGGCGATACCCTTTATGTGATGGACCAGATCAGCGACAAAAAGAACAAGGAGGAAACCTGGGTGGAGCATCTCTCCTTAAGCGAGGCCATGAAGCGGCTCAATCCCAGAGAACACGAGATCATTTCCATGCGCTTTTTTGAGGGGAAAACCCAGATGGAGGTTGCCCAGGCCATAGGCATCTCCCAGGCCCAGGTTTCCCGGCTTGAGAAAAACGCCCTCCGCACCATGCGCGCCTATCTCAGCGCATAAAAGGGGCCGGCTACTCCTCTTGGCCGGCCAGAAAATCAAATAATTCACTTAAAAAAACATACACGCAGCCTCCCACGATAGCGCCGCAGATGTCTATGGCGATATCAAGCGCCCTGCCTGTTCTGGAAAAGACATATTTCTGGAGCATTTCATCCAGAACGGCGATAAAGCCGCACAGAATCACTGCGTAAAAGAAATTCACCACCTTGGCACGTCTCTGCTTCATCAGCTGATAGCCGAAGCCGAACACCACAGCAAGGGCGGCATACTCAGAGGCGTGTGCAAGCTTTCGCAAAAGGGGATTCATAAATTGGATTACCGTGGAGGCCTCCCCGCTGTCCAGGCCAATGTGCAGCCACTGATCCACCGTCCTTACCACAAAGGAGGCTGCCCGCATACTGAAGGCATTGGAATCGGCTGCGCTTTCACTGGAAAAGGCGAATATCCCCAGAATCATGGCCGCCATTGCAAGCACAGCCAGAATGATATACACCAGCTTTGCCCGTTTTGGCTCTGTGCGTCCCTCGCTCAAAACACACCGAAACAAAATATAGCCCAGCACAGCCCCCAAAAAATTTGTGAGAATATCATCAATCTGAAAATATCCTCTTCCTGTGGCAAGCTGGAGGCATTCGATGGCTATGCTGGAAAAAAGCCCTAAACCCGCACATACCCAGAATTTTCTCGCCGCCCGTATGGCCCAGGCGCACACAAAGCCATAGGGAATAAACAAAAGTACATTTTCCACCACATAGGCGTTATTTCTTGCGTTAATTCCCCAGGTGGAAAACAGCTCCAGGTCCACGCCCCTTCTGCTGCCGCTTTCCCGGGAAAAAAAAGTAATGAGCAGAATGATGGCCGTGTACATAAAAAAGCTTGTGACCGCAGCCACAGAAATAGGCTTTTTATGTCTGCGCACCCTGCGGTCATTTACTGCGCTGAGAATAATGGCCACCACGATTCCCACTACCAGTCCATAGGGAAGGTACCGAAACACGGATGCCATATCCCTGATTATATATTCTCCCATTTATCCTTATCCTCAAATAATCTGTCGTTCATCCAGGCCACAGCGTCTGTCACCCCATCCTCTGAAAAGTCAAAAAAAGCGCTTGTCTTTAACTCCTGTGCCGTGCAGAAAAAGTTAAAGGGCTCCGGCCAGACTGTAACCTTCAGTTTTTCTTCTCCCTGGTCATTTTGGGCTTTCTCCAGACGATAGCGCATTCCCTGGTGACAGCCCGTATATTCTGTTTTCTTCAAATATTCCATTGACAAGATATCTTCCCGCTGTATCATTTCCTGCACCGCCTGCTTTTGTTTGAAAGCCGCCGAAAGACGGCTGTGATTTCCAGTATATACTATCCGTCCTGTTATTGCAAATGGTTGCTCATTTCTTTTTTCAGCTGGCGCATGATCTTTTTTTCCAGTCTTGAAATATAGGACTGGGAAATTCCCAAAAGACTGGCCACCTCCTTCTGGGTCATCTCCTGCCCGTCCAGGCTCCCCAGTCCGAATCTGAGATTGATAATGGTTTTTTCCCTCTCCGACAGCTTTTCCACCGCCCCCATCAAAAGCTTGTGCTCCACCTCGCTTTCCAGGTTGCGGTAGATCACGTCCTCATCCGTCCCCAGGATATCTGACAAAAGCAGCTCATTTCCGTCCCAGTCCACGTTTAAGGGTTCGTCTATGGACACCTCAAGTCTGGTCTTGTTATTCCTTCTTAAGTACATTAAGATTTCATTCTCAATACATCTGGAAGCATAGGTGGCAAGCTTGATTTTTTTCTCAGGGTTAAAGGTATTGATGGATTTGATCAGGCCGATGGTTCCAATGGAAATCAGGTCCTCCACCCCTACGCCCGTATTGTCAAACTTTTTTGCTATGTACACCACCAGCCGGAGATTGTGCTCGATCAATATGGATTTGGCTTCATCCTCGTACTCTGTTCCCAGATCGCTTATCACCTGATTTTCCTTCTCCGATTCCAAGGGCGGCGGCAGCACCTCCGCCCCGCCGATATAATGGATATCACCCTTTTTATGCAGCAGAATATTTTCCCTTCGTATCATCTTAAGCTGCATTTTTCCCGGTATTACAACCTTAAATATCATACTGATACCTCCTGGACCATTTTTACTTCTTTTTTTCTGGAGCTTCAGCCTGCAAGAAGCGCAGGGTTAAGAATCATTTTTACCTGTCCCCCCAAAGCCTCTTCCCCGCAGAGCTCTTCGCTGACCGCAACATAAACGTCTCTGCACAGCTTCACCTCGCCGTCTATTTCTATCTTAAGCTCCGGCAAAAGATAGCCTTGCAATATCCCCCTCTTTTTTCCGATGCTGTGGTAGGGAATGGCCCTAAAGCCCTCCGGCATATCCCTCCACAGGCTTTGAAAAACATTTTTTTCAATGATGGAAACCGGTTTCCCGCTGATGGGCTCAATCAGGCTGTTGCCGGAGTCCATAAGGGCCGCCACCGTCATTTCGTCCCCCTTTCGTATGAGCGTGGCTTTGCAGAGACAATGACTTTTTCTTTTATCCGTAAAAAAGCGGGACAAAAAAAGAAAGCCTGCCCCTCCCAGGGCCATAATGCCAAAGCAGTTGACAAGACCTGCTTTAAATCCAGGAAGAAAACGGATCAAAAACAGCAAAATCCCGCCCATAAAAAAAGAGTAGACAAACAATTTCCACAGAGCTTTGCCAAAGGCCCTCACGCTGGCCGTCCGAAAGGCAATCAAAATCATGCCTCCTGTTCCCAGAGACACACCCAGGGCCAGTCTAAGCCATATTGGCCCTGGCAGCAAAAACGGCAGGAAGTAAGACACCGCACCGAAGGCTGCCGCTCCAAGAAGCCTCTCCGGCGTGGCCGGGCTTAAGGAGGTACGGCTTACCAGCATTAAAGGATACAGGTTCATCACAAAATTGACCAGCAGAAGGCTGTCAACATAAAGCTCGTATTGCATTTCTATCACCCTTTTCACAATCATTATAAGGTTCATAAGTCATGGAATTTGTCAAAAGAACGATGGGAATGGAAATTTTTTCCCGATGGAATTCGACAAAAAAAGCCCTGAGCGGGCTTTTTTGCAAAGCATGGATTGCCATGTCCAGAATTGCCGCTCAGAGCTGATTTGAGACTTCCTATTCTGTTTTATATTTCAAATAAGGTTAATCATAAAGGTTGGGAGCAATATCGGGATCCTCCATGTTTTCAGCGGTATACCACTTGCAGCCGGTATCAACATCGGAAACCGCTTCTCCTTTGGCTGCCTTGACGCAGAGCTCAACAGTCTTATAGCCAATCTGAACAGGATCCTGTGTAACGGCTCCCGCAAGCTTGCCTTCCTTCACTGCGGCCTTGATCTGTGCGCCAGAGTCAAAGGCTACGCCTACAACATCATTGCCCAGTTTTCCGATATTCGCGTCTCCATTGATGAGTCCTTCACCTGAAAACTGATTGGAAGCATAAATACAAATGGTGTCCTGCTTGTTCAGAAGATTCTGCGCGTCGATAGCGGAAAGGGATGCGTCCACAGAGGCAGGCACCACTACTTCTATAATAACATTGGCGCCATCCACAGGATTTGCCCACAGGTCGTGTCCTTCCACGGATACAACCTTGCCGTCTGCTTCCATCAGAGATTTGATTTTGTCAATAAAGCCGCTTCCCCGGTTTACAATGGATTCCGCCGTGGCATCCTGGCTCATCACGCCGATTCTTACGGTGTCCGCAGCATTTGCCACGGTATCGCTGATCAGAGCATAGGTTTCCTCCCCTGCAAGCTCTCCCGCCGCATAATTGTCGGTGGAGGCATTGGCTACGATTGCGCCTTCCGGAGCGCCGGGCACGCCGGAGTCAAAGCCTACGATGGGAATTCCGTTTGCCTGGGCGGTCTCGATGCTCGCAAGACAGGATTCCGTATCCAGGGCAGCCAGACCGATTACCTTGGGCTTGTTATTGATGGCATTGTTCAGCATCTGTACCTGCTGGGCATATGCGGACTCATTGTCGGGACCCTGGAAATCTATTTCCACACCATACTCCGCTGCGGCCTCATTTGCCCCCTGGTACACCGCCTGCCAGAACTGATGCTGGAATCCCTTGGAAACCAGATAGATTGTCCCGATGTCGCTGTTGTCCACAGCTTCATCTGCCGTCTCAGAGCCCTCTGCCGCAGTCTGGGTTGTTTCAGCCGGCGCTGAGTTCTGTGTGGTTTCACCCGACGTCTGCGCTGCCTGTCCACATCCGGTGAACATAACGGTAGTCATTGCCGCCGCCAGCAAGATACTAGTAATTTTTTTCTTCATTGCATACCTCCCTTAAGATAAATTATTTATTGTATATGGATACTCTCCTTATACTCTCTTTTTCTTGTTACGGTTCCACACATCAATAAACACTGCGAATACCAGAACGATTCCCGTTGCAATCTGCTGATAATGGGTCTGCAGCCCGATAAAGGGAAGCCCAGTCTTTAGCACCGACATAATAAACACGCCGATCAATGTGCCGGAAATTGTTCCGAAGCCTCCGCTCATGGACGTTCCGCCAATGACTACCCCCGCAATGGCATCTAACTCCATTCCTCCGCCTCCTCCGGGAAGGATTGTGGAATAAATCGCTGCATATGCCAGCCCGGCCACTCCTGAGAGCATCCCGCTCAGCACATAGGCCAGTGTTCTGTATTTCGCAACGTCCACCCCCGAAAGCCGGGTGGCCTCATAATTGCTTCCCAGGGATACGATATAGCGTCCGGGCCTGGTCTTATTCAGAAGTATGGCCGCCAGAACTGCAATCACTATAAGCAGGATAAAGCCTGTGGGAATAATCACACCGTTTATGTTCATCTTAAAGATATTCCGGAACCATCCGTTTTCTGTTCCCGCCTGGGGCCAGGTAATGCTCTGGGCTCTTGTAAATACGGAGCCAACGCCCTTGGAAAACATCATGGTTCCCAGGGTTGCGATAAAAGGCGGCAGCTTCATATATGACACCAGTACACCGTTTACAAGGCCAAAAAGCGTTCCGATCAGAATACATACCACCAGCGCAATCACCACCGGAACATTATATTTTGTCACCAGGGCTCCCGCCATCAGCGAGGAGCACATCATCACCGTACCGATGGACAAATCAATGCCGTCCGAGGTAATGGCGAAGGTAACGCCGATTGCCATCAAACCAATGTAATAGGATGCCTCAAAAATGTTGATCAGGGTGGAATAGCTCCAAAAGGATCTGTTGATCATGCCAAAAACCACATAGAGCACAATCAGAGCCAAAAGCGCAATCAGCTTCTGCGTCCCCACCTTTTTCAACAAACCATTTTCCGCAACGGCGCTCTTTTTATTTTTTTCCGAATTAGCCACTTTTTTTCCTCCCTTTTCTAATCACGCAGAGTCGCCGCGTGCATAATTTTTTCCTGAGTAGCCTCCTCTATGGGAATTTCACCGGTTTTGTGTCCCTCGCACATCACCAGGATCCGATCGCTCATTCTCAGTATTTCCGACATCTCCGAGGAAACCATGATAATGGATTTTCCCTGACTCACCAATTCGTTCATCAGATTATAGATCTCGCTTTTTGCTCCCACATCGATTCCTCTGGTGGGTTCGTCAAAAATCAGAATGTCACAGTCTCTGGTGAGCCATTTTGCAATGACTACCTTCTGCTGGTTTCCTCCTGAAAGGCTGACTACCGGCGTATCAACGCCCGGCGTTTTTGTTTTCAGCTTTTCCACGTATTCCTTCGACTTATCATCACATTTTTTTCTGTCGATAAACAGTCCCTTTAAATGTCTCTCCAGTGCAGCCAGACATGTGTTGTCGGATACAGATTTCTCAAGCACAAGTCCATAGCGCTTTCTGTCCTCCGACAGATAGCCGATTCCAGCCCTTACCGCATCCTTAGGGGAATGGATTTCCACCATTTTCCCGTTTACGTATATCTCTCCGCTTTCAATGGGGTCCGCCCCGAACAAGGCTCTGGCCGTTTCTGTTCTCCCCGCTCCCATAAGTCCCGCCAGTCCCAGGATTTCTCCCTTTCTGAGCTCAAAGCTTACATCCTGTACCATTTTTCCCGCGTTCAGGTGCTCCACCTTCAAAACCACCGGAGCGTTGTCCTTCACATTGCTCTTTTCCTTGGGCTTTTCAAAAATGGTCCGGCCTACCATCATATTGATAATATCATCCTTGGTACACTGCTTTGTAATCAGCGTCCCAACATATTCCCCATCCCGCATTACCGTTACTCTGTCGGTAATCTGCTTAATTTCATCCATGCGGTGGGAAATATAGACGATTCCCAGCTGCTTCTTTTTCAGATCCCGTATGATTTTAAACAGCTCTTCGATTTCAGTGTCCGTGAGCGCAGCCGTGGGCTCGTCAAAGATAATTACCTTCACCTCCCTTGAAATAGCCTTTGCAATCTCACACATCTGCTGTTTTCCCACTGTGAGATTATCTATCACCTCACAAGGGTCAATCTCAATGTTCAGTCTTTGAAACAGCTTTGCCGCTTCTTCGTTCATCTTTTTGTCATCTATGATTTTTCCATTCATGAACTCCCGGCCTATAAAAATATTTTGTGCCACTGTCAGCTGGCCCATCATATTGATTTCCTGGTGGACAATGGTGATTCCTGCATCCTGAGCCTCCCTTGGGCTCAAAAACTCCACACTCTTTCCCTCGTATATGATCTCTCCCTCATCCTTTTGGTAGATCCCTGTAAGAACCTTCATAAGCGTTGATTTTCCAGCGCCGTTTTCCCCCATAAGCGCCAGCACCTCGCCCTTTCTGACTTCCAGGTCCACTCCGTTTAAGGCATGCACGCCGGGAAATGATTTGTGGATTCCCTTCATGGTCAATATAACTTCATTCAACCTGATACCTCCCTGCCCGTCTAATCAGACATCCGTTCATCTGCTCTTCTCCTACATTATAATTTTGGCGCCGAACCCATTGAATAGAATTTCTTGCCAAAAAAGGTTAAAAACTTACCGGCATAAGTTTTTAACCTTTCATACGTCTGGACATATGTTTTTTTAGTCCTCTGTAAACAGAAACAGTATTTTTTGATTCTCTTCTGAGTACATATCTTCCTTTGTGATCAGCTTTGAGCCGGAATTTACAAATTCCTGCGTCTTTTCACCCTTTAAAATTCTGTCCGCCTGCTCCACCGCCACATAACCCATGGTATATGGATTTTGAATGACAATTCCCTCAAATACGCCTCGCTCTAAAAGCCTGATCTCCTCCATGGAGCTGTCAAACCCTACCATATTCACCTGCTCCTCATATCCCTTATCCACCACGGCCCTGGCTGCGCCCACTGCGGCATACTCATTCAGCCCGGCGATCATATCAATCTGGGGATACTTTTCCAGAAGCTCCTTTGCAAGCCGGTATGCCTTGTCATAGTCTGAATCGCAGAATACCACCTCCACAATATTGTCCTCAAACTCCCCCAGTCCTTCCCTGAGACCCTTTTCTCTGTCGGCGGCTGTGGACGCCCCCTTCACATAGCTGACTATGGCAATCTGAGATTCTTTTGTGAGAAATTTCTTCATAAATTCTCCCTGGATTTTCCCGGCCTCCACATTATCCGTTGCCACTCTCGTAAGCCCCTGGGAGCCATTCACTGAGGAATCCACAAGCACTATTGGGATGCCGCTTTCTCTGACTTTTTCCACCGCCTGGGCCGTGCCCTCCTGGCTGGACGGCATTAAAAGAATGGCATCCGGTCTCTCCTCTATGGCCCAGTAAATCAGCTGGTTCTGCTCTTCTATGGCCGTCTCCTGAGAGGCTGCCACCACCTCCAGCTCTATGCCGTACTCCAAAGCCGCCATCTGGGCTCCCTCCAAAAGCTGTTCCCAGAAATCGTTTGTTTCATCCAAAACCTTAAGCACACAGATAATCCGCTTTGGCCCCCGCTCCTCCTTTTCTCTGGCATATTGGACATAAAATAAAAAAGCAAGAAAAAGGGCTGCCAGCACAACTGCCCCAATCGGAAGCAATCTTCTGACACTTTCATTTTTTCCCGGAAGCTTCATGTTCCCACCTCCTGCCCTCGGTTCTCTCCTGCATATATCTGGCCAGCCTGATTTTTACCACGGTGCCCTCTCCCTCCTTGCTTAAAAATGTAAGCCCGTATTTTTCCCCATAGTAAAGCCTGATGCGCAGATGTACGTTATAGATGCCAACCCCTCCATTTTTCTTCTTTTCATACTCTCTTGACATGTCAAAAATATGCTGCACCATATCCTGTGTCATTCCCACACCGTTGTCGGCCACCTCCAGAAGGATGTCGTCCTCCTGAATACGTCCTGTAATCTGAATCAGGCCCTTCCCGGCTTTATTCTTTATTCCGTGATAAATGGCGTTCTCCACAATGGGCTGCAGGATCAGATTTAAAATTCTCTCTTCCCTGATGTCTGGGCTGATTTCCATGGAAAACTCCAGCTTATTCTTATACCGCATTTTCTGAATGGTCAGATAGCTCTTTGTATACTCTATTTCCTTCCAGAGAGGAATCATCTCCTCTTCGTTGCTGATGCTCTGGCGCAGAAGCTTTGCCAGAGATGAGGTCATCATAACCACCTCTTTGTTTTTCCCGCCCTCTGCCATCCAGATAATAGAATCCAGCGTATTATACAAAAAGTGGGGATTGATCTGATTGCGCAGCGCTTTCAGCTCGCTTTTCCTCTTTTGCTGCTGCTCTCTGATGTTCTCGTCCATAAGCTGATGGATTCTGGAAATCATAATATTGAAGGAATTTCCAAGAACTCCGATCTCATTTCCCGGGATATTTTTGATGCTTGCCTTTTCAAAATTTCCTCTCTCCACCTGCCGCATGGCATCGCACAATTCTCCGATTGGCTTTGTGATCGCTCCCGTCAGCACCATGGCAAACAAAATACCGAAAAGAATCAATCCTGCGGCAAGCAAAAGATACATCAGCTTCGTCTCGTTCTGCAAGGGCATCAGAGAGGAAAAGGAGACAACTCCCACTACGCTCCAGCCCGTCTGCTCTGATTTGGAAATGGTGTAAAGCTGTCTCTCTTTTCCTTCTCCCGCAATAAAATATCCCTCTCCCCGCCGCATCACCTCATCTATTTTTTCCGTGGTCAGATTCCGCAAAAGCAGCTGCTGCTTGGGGTGATAGATAATCCTTCCCTGATCGTCAACAATGAATACATAGCTGTTTTGCCCAAGGCTGTTGTTTTCACACAAATCTCTCAAAAGCCTGTAATTCAAATCAATAAAAAAAACTCCTGCCGGTTCTGCTTTTCCATCCAGGTAAACAGGATGACTGAGCGTAACCACCCATTTATAATTATTGTCAATTACATACTGCACATGGGAAGACGAAAGCAGATAGCCCTGTGCATTCAGGGCATCCTGAAACCATTCCACATTTTCAAGCTCCACATTGGGATTTATTCTGTCGTTTCCCCGATTGATGACAGACTTTCCATCCCTGGAAATCACCGCGATATTGGCAATATCGTCTCTGGTTTCTATTACGGTTCTAAACTGGGTCAATATCCGTTCTCTGTCCTCTGTCTCCTCCAGCTTAGCCCCTTCGGACAGGTAATCCTGAATGTCATCATCCAGAATCATCATGGCAGAAATGTTTAACATATAGTTGATATAAAAATCAATGTCGCTGTTTACCTGATTTACCAGCTTTACCGAATAGTCTATGGAATTTTCCAGAACAGCCTTTTCCGTATACTGGAGAGAGATCTGATAAAAAATAACCAATGCCAGAAGAATCAGCGCCGAAAAGCACATCATGAGGGATGCTTTGATTGTCTTAAAGGGATTTGCCTTCATTCACTTCTCCATTCTCTGGCGTACTCAGTGGGAGTCTTTCCCGTCATTTTTTTGAATGCAATGCTGAAATAATGGGGGTCGCTGAACCCGACCTTTTCTGCAATCTCATAATTTTTTAATTCTGTGGAGGCCAAAAGCTCCCTTGCCTTTTTCATGCGCAGACCGATCAGAACATCCATAAAGGTAGCTCCGAAGGTCTGCTTAAAGGCGCTGCTGAATCTTGTCGTGCTGACCCCCAGATGAGTACAGATCTCCTGCAGGCTCAGTCCGCTTTCAGAATAATGCTGCTCAATATATTCATAGGCTTTGTACGCACAGGAGGCTTTATTTCCCCCCGTTTCTCTCTCCAGACATTCCATCTGTCTCCTGGCATGGGCGTGCAAAATTTCCAGGGCCTCCTTAAGATTCGCAGACTGCTTGATTTTTCCTTCTGTCTCCTTAGATGAAAGCTCGTCCTGCTTAAAGGCCCTCAGCAGCCCATCCATGCCCTGCTTTGCTGCCAGCAGCTCTTCGATTGCCTGCTCCCGTCGGTATCCGCTTTTTCGCAGCCCTTCCTCCAGCTGCGAAAAATCCTCCGACAGGCCGGACGCGTTATATTCCTTCATGTGCCGGATACAGTTCTTCTGAATTCTATACAGCTCTCCGGATACGGCTTGCGCAGACACCCTTCCTCTCTCGTCCATCACCACATTATCTCCCGCCGTAAACTGCCCAAGAAGAGCATCCTCCGCCTTCTCATAGGATTTGTAAGCGCTGCCCAGAGATTCCACCCAGGATCCCAGGGCAATACTTATACCAAGCCCCATGCTCCTGTTAACCTGCTCTATGATTGCTCTGCAGACAGTCCGGATTTTATCCTCCTCCCTGATAGGGTTATCTGCGGCAAACAGCAGGAAAACCCGGTTATCCTTTCCCTGGCACACTTCCCCCACGCTGTGTTCTTTTACAATTTCCTGGCACAGATTATATACGATAAAAGACATCAGTGCACTCTCTTTTCTACACTTTTCGTTTAACGTCCGGCTGCCGGAATAAATGCTCAGCTGGGCAATACCCACCATATAATGGCTTTGGGCGATTTCTATTCCCGCAGCTCTTCTTTCCTTTTCACACTCTTTTTCTGTCTTAGTCCCGATGATAGTATGCAAAAGAGCGTCCGAGCGCAGAAGCATCCGGCCCCTTCTGTAAGCCGTGTATACCTCCTCCTGTCTGCGCCTGCTGTCTCTTTCCTCATCCAGCCTCCCTTTCAGCTTTGTAAGGACAGCTCCCAGCTCAAAGGATGTGATGGGCTTTAACAGGTATTCCTCTATGCCGTATTTAATTGCGCTCTGCGCATATTCAAATTCGTCATAACCGCTTAAAATCAATACTTTTGTGTCTGCGTGCTTTTCGTGAATATATTTGCTCAGCGCAATTCCGTCCACAAAGGGCATACAGATATCCGTCAGAACCACATCCACATCCTGCCTTTGCAGAAATTCCCTGGCCTCTCTTCCATTCTCACACACTCCCGCCAGCTCATAGCCAAGCTCCTGCCATCTGATATTTTCACTGATACCTTCCCGAATCAGCGCTTCATCATCCACAAACAGAATCCTGTACATATATCTTTACCTCAAAACTGTCAATCACACACCTTCTTGCCTCAGAAAGATTCTGAAAGCATTTCTCCTTTAACATCTGACACAAAAGATTTCCCAGGGCCGTGGCCTCCGCAGGTCCGGCGCTGACCTGACAGCCGGCATATCTGGCTGTCAGCTCATTTAGGTATTCCGCGTTTGAGCCTCCTCCGATAATATAAATCCGGGGAAATTTCCGGTTCAAAAGGGACTCCATCTGCTCCTTTGTCTCACCATAGCACCTGGCCAGACTGTTGTAAATCACGCACGCCAGCTCGGAAATGGTGACCGGCTCCTGCTGCCCTGTCTCCCTGCAAAATTCCTGTACTGCAGCCGTCATGCTTTGGGGGCTTAGAAAACGTTCATCGTTGCAGTCCACCAGCGAGAGGATCTTTTCTTTGGATGCCCTGCGGCAGATCTCATCAAAGGACTGCTGAGGAGCCATTTCCCTGCGCACAGACTGAATCATCCACAATCCCATGATATTTTTCAGATAGCGGTATCTGTTCTGGTAGCCTCCTTCATTGGTAAATCCTGCCTCTCTGCTTTCCCTGGTGCTGTTTCCCCTCTCGCTCTCGCAGCCCATAAGGGACCATGTTCCTGAGCTGATATATAAGGTGTCCTCCTCCAGGCTTGGGACGGCCATAACCGCCGATGCGGTATCATGAGAGGCTGTCAAGATCACCTTGCAGGAAAAGCCCACCTCCCGTTGGATTTCCTCCTTAAGCGGTCCCGCCTCTGTACCGGGCTTTTCTATGGGAAGAAAAATATTTTCCGGCAGTCCAAGCCTTTTTATCACTTCAAAATCCCATTGGCCCGACTCCATGTTCACAAGCTGAGAGGTGGTGGCGATTGTATACTCCTGTTTCCTGACCCCTGTCAGCAGAAAATTAAAATAGTCAGGCGTCATCAGCATGGCATCTGCCTGTGTAAGCTGCCAGGGTGCCTCCTCCTTCAAGGCTGCAAGCTGATTCAGGGTATTGTAGGGCTGAAATTGAATTCCTGTTCTGGAATAAAGCTCCTCCTGTCCAATCAAGCAGTCCACCTTTTCCCGGATGCCATCCGTGCGGTGGTCTCGATACCCCACCGTCTGGCTCACAGCGCTGCCTTCCCTGTCTATCAGAACAAAGTCCACCCCCCAGGTGTCAATTCCCATGCTTACAGGAATCTTTCCCAGAGCCTTGCACCTTTTCATACCGTTTTTGATCTCCTCAAACAGCCGTTTTGTGTCCCAGCAAAGATGTCCCTTTTCCTCTTTCATCCCATTTTCAAACCGATATACCTCCTCCAGCTTAATCTTTCCGTTCTCCACAGAGCCCAGTATGTGTCTTCCGCTGGAAGCTCCAATATCCACCGCCAGATAATACTCCATTTTTCCCTCCATTCAAAGCGTCGCAAATTTCTGTTTTCCGTATGCCAAATACGACGGCTTTACAGCAAGCCGCCGCATTTCTTCTTTATTTTACTTGTAACCTTCTTATCCGCCAGAGGCTATACTACGCCTTTCTGCAGCATAATATTGGCGTAAAGAGCGCTTTCCGATGTGGCTGCGATGACATAGGCCTTTCTGGCCTCCTCATAGAAGGCAAAGCGTTCCAAATGTTCCACCGCGCCAGCCCCTCTGGCATCGTGTTTTATCAATATTTCATGATAGACATCCCAGATAGGAGTCTCAACCGGATCTCCATCCATGACTGCCATAAGCTGCACAGGCTTTTCTACATAAGTATCCAGGGGAAACACTGTCAGAACCGCATCTAACAGTTCCGCAACCCCATGCCCGTCGCACCGAAGCACAATGGAAGCCTTTCCCATGGATTGCGCCGGAAAATTCCCATCCCCAATTACAATTCTGTCCCCATGGCCCATTTCACAGAGCACCTTTAAAAGCTCCGGAGATAATATGGGGGGAATACCTTTCAGCATAAACGGCACCTCCTATTTGTACAAGGGGCCGTAAGCCGCGCACGCCCTATAATCCTGCCCTTCCTTATCCATTCCAAAGGCTGCCCAGGACGCAGGACGGAAGATATCTTTTTCAGGCACATTGTGCATTGCCACAGGAATCCTGAGCATGGAACACAGGGTAATCAGATCCGCCCCGATATGCCCATAGCTGATAGCGCCGTGGTTGGCCCCCCAGTTGTTCATCACATGATATGCCGACTCAAAGGCGCCCTCTCCTGTCACTCTGGGTGCAAACCACGTGCAAGGCCAGGTATAGTCTGTAACCTTCCAGAGCTGATCGGACACCTCCTGAGGAAGCTCCACTGTCCAGCCCTCGCAGATCTGAAGCATGGGCCCCAGACCCTTTACCAGGTTCAGCCGTATCATGGTCACAGGCATCTCACACTTGGTTTCAAACCTGGAGGAATATCCTCCTCCTCTAAAATATCCAAAATCTGCCGGGCACCACTGGGTAGCTTCCAAAATGGCTTTCTGATCCTCTTTCGTCACCTCATACCAGGGCTTCATAACGGGATTGCCTTTCTCATCCTTAGCCGCTCCGCTTCCATCCAGGCATGCCGCGCCGGAATTAATCAAATGGATGATTCCTCCCGCTTCTTTGGCTGCTCCCGACAGCTCATAGCCAGTCACCCGGCGTACCGCCTGAGGGCTCCAATAGGTGCGCACGTCTGCGAAAATCTGTGCGCGGTGTGTCAAAAGCTTCATAAACAGCATGCCAAGACCATTGAGCACATCGTTTTCCGTCGCCAGTATGTAAGGCTCCCTTGCGCCGTTCCAGTCAAAGGTGGTGTTTAAAAGGGATTCCGGGAAATCGCAGTTGGGATAAAAGTCCGTCCACTGTCTCTGGCCCTGGAAGCCTGCCGCCAGAGCGTTATGTCCAAGCCGCTCCTCCTCACAGCCTGCAGGAAGATTGGGATTTCCGTTCATCAGATCCTTGATGATGCACATCATCTTCACCACAAACTCCCAGTCCTTTTCCTTTTGCTCCGGTGATTTCTGCACCTCCTTGGGATTCTTGTCAAAGCCCTCCCTACAGTTTTCCTTGGTCCATGAGAGAGCTTTCTGGAAATCTTCCTCATCATAAATATTTTCAGACATCCTGCGGATAATTTCCACCTCATCTACGGACTCCACCCGCATTCCCAGATATTCCTGTATAAAGTTTGGATCAATAATGGAGCCTCCTATTCCCATACAGATGGAACCAATCTGAAGATAGGATTTCCCTCTCATAGTGGCCACCGCCACTGCGGCTCTTCCGAATCTCAACAGCTTTTCCGACACATCCTCTGGGATTTCCTTTGCATCTGCCGGCTGCACGTCATGTCCGTAAATGCCAAAAGCCGGAAGTCCCTTCTGGGCATGGGTGGCAAGCACCGAAGCGAGATAAACCGCTCCCGGACGTTCCGTGCCATTGAAGCCCCACACTCCCTTGATTGTCTTTTCATCCATATCCATGGTCTCAGAGCCATAGCACCAGCAGGGCGTCACCGTAAGCGTAATTTCCACCCCCGCTTTTTTGAATTTATCTGCACAGGCCGCCGCCTCGGCCACACGGCTGATGGTAGTGTCCGCAATGATGACCTTTACCGGCTCACCGTTGGAATACTTCAGATTTTTTTCAAACAGCTCCTTTGCCGCTTCGGCCATTCCCATGGTCTGCTCCTCCAGACTGGATCTCACGTCCAGATAGCCTCTTCTCCCATCGATGGTGGGACGGATACCGATTACGGGATAATCACCAATCAATCTGTTCTCTGCCATTGTTACCTCCTTTTTTTATCGACAAGTTGTTTCTATAAAGTATTATACCTTTGAAAACACTTTATTTCTTGTGTTATAATTACTTGTAATAAAACAAAATTCACTTTTTACAACAAGAGGCTGCAAAGATGAAGTATCTGGATTATCAGGAACACAGAAAACAGGGAACCTTTAATTTCCCCATTGCATTCTATCATGTGGAAAGGACGCATCCCCGCTACCACATGCCCTATCACTGGCATACGGAATGCGAAATTATTCAAATTATCCGCGGTAATTTTTCTTTGACCATAGATGAAAAAAATTACCAGCTAAAAGAAGGGGATATTGTATTTATTCAGGACGGGATGCTCCACGGTGGAAGTCCCGAAAACTGCGTATATGAATGTCTGGTGTTTGATATGAAGCTTCTGCTTAAGGATCATCACATCTGCAGCAAGCAGGTGGAAGCCATTATCAGCCACGACCTGCAGATTTTTAATCTGCTTCCAGGAGAGGGCTCTCCCATCGGGGCCGTGACAAAAGAGCTGTTTGCGGCCATGCGGGAAAAATTTACAGGCTATGAATTTGCGGTACAGGGTTCTTTGTACCTGCTGGTGGGCCTGATTCTGCGGGACGGTCTCTATACCGCAGACGCCAGTCCTCAAAAGCATGCTCTTTTTCGTCTAAAGCAGTTAAAGCAGGTGCTGCGGTATATCGCAGAGCATTACAAAGAAGAAATCACCCTGGAGGCACTGGCCTCCGTTGCAGGAATGAATCCCAAGTACTTCTGCCGCTTTTTCCGGCAGATGACTCAGAAAACTCCTGTAGAATACTTAAATTATTACAGAATAGAATGCGCCAGGGAGCAGCTCTCCACCACAAGCTGCACCGTCACAGAAATCGCCTTCAACTGCGGATTTAACGATGTGAGCTATTTTATTAAAATCTTCCGAAAATACATGGGAATGACTCCCGGACAGTTTGTCCGCCAGCAATACTGACAAACTGTCCGAAGCCCCATTTTACGTGCCTGACGCCTCCTTGTACAACGCCACATGATCATAAATACATTTCCAGGAGCTGCCCGCATCAGCAGTCACACACACATACTCCCTGCCGTTTACGTCCCTTCCATAGCTGGCCGCGCAGCTTCCTGACTGCACTACATAGCCGGTCTTTCCGCAGATCACCTCGCCGCCGGTGTCCTTGTCCTCAATACGGCGCAGAAACCAGTTGGAAATGGTAATTCCCTCGGGATGCTGGGGCGTGGAGGAGGTGGTATAGGTGTGGGCCGACAAAACCTCCCTGCACAGCTCATTATCCAGGGCCGCCTCCATAATCATAGCCATATCATACACCGTACAATAATGATCTTCATCATAAAGCCCCACGCAGTTGGTCATATGGGCCGTGTCGGACAATCCCAGCTGTGCAAGCTTTTCATTCATCAGCTCCACAAAGGCCTCTCTGGACCCCGCCACATAAGCAGCCAGACCGGCAGCTGCGTCTCCTCCCGAGGGCAGAATGGTTCCGTAAAACAAATCCCGCACGGTAACCACCTCATTTTCCGCAAAGCCTACGCTGCTGCAGTCATTGACATAGCTGTAATCCGTTTCATTTAAGGTAATCGTAAAGGTATCATCCAAATTTTCCACATGCTCCGCCGCAACCAAAACCGTCAGTACCTTGGTCATGGATGCGGGATTGATTCTTGCCTCCGCCTGCTTTTGCGCCAGCACGTTCCCTGTGTCCAGGTCAATCAATATGGCATAGCTGCTGTCGATATCCGCTCCAAGCTGCGCAGTCTGGGCTGTGACGTTTGCGCTGTAAGCCTCTTTTGTATCCTCCGCCTCCTGGGTCTGGGCAGTCTTTGAGGAGCTTCCCTCCATAGGCGCCCCCTCTTCCGCAGACTGGCTTTCTTCCATGGCAGCATCCGCCTCCATGAGCGCTCCTTCCTCTATAGAAGCCGTCCCACCCTGGGCCGTTTCCTCATAAGCCCCGCTCTCCTGTCCGGCCTGCACATTCCCGGCCTTGTTTCCCGAAAGGCTCACGCCCACACAGACCAGCACAATCGCAGCCACAAGCCCCGCCGCATAGGGACCGAATTTCCGAATACACGCATATATGAGCTTAAGCCGCCTGCTGCGGCGCTTTCTCTCTGCCATCAAGCGCCTTCTGCGCTCTCGTCTTTCTCTCTCGTCCTCTATCTCATGATTCATTCAGCATATCACCTCTCTAAAAAAGGCATACAGGGAGGTTCTCCTCCTTATATGCCTTATTCTTGCCATATTGTTTCACTTCTATCCGAAATCACTGCTGTCCGAAAAAACACCCTTCTATTTGCGCTGCAAAAAGTCAGGTATCTTCAAAGATTTCTCTTCAACAGAGCTCCTGATATCCGTCGGCCTGTGAATGCCTGCAAGAGGCTTTAACGGCGTCTGCCCTCCGCCGGATGCACCTGCCTGCTGGCCAGACTGCAGGTTCAGTCCCTTCAGGGAATTTGGCGTGGTCATGTGCGATCCAGGCTGTCTGTAGGCATTTCCGCTGCCAAGCCTGTTCTGCAGGGTATTGTTTGCCACATCCTCCAGACCGGTGGCAATTACAGTGATGGTGCAGCTGTCAGATTTGGACGCGTCATACATAGCGCCGAAAATGATGTTTACCTCATCACCGGCCAGCTCCTGTACATAGCTTGCGGCATCCGAGGCATCCGCCAGAGTGATATCGCCGGAAACATTGATAATCACATGGGTAGCACCGGAAATGGTGGTCTCAAGCAGAGGGCTCTCCACCGCCATCTTAACAGCCTCCAGGGCCTTATCATCTCCCTTTCCTTCTCCAATCCCGATATGAGCGATGCCCTTATCCTTCATAACGGTCTGTACGTCCGCAAAATCCAGATTAATAACAGAGGGCACATTGATCAGATCCGTAATTCCCTGCACAGCCTGCTGGAGCACCTCATCCGCCTTCTTCAAGGCCTCCGGCATGGTGGTACGCCTGTCCACAATTTCAAGGAGCTTGTCGTTGGGAATCACAATCAGGGTATCCACGTTTTCCTTGATGCGCTCAATACCACTCAGGGCATTTACCATACGGGCCTTTGCCTCAAAACGGAAGGGCTTTGTCACCACTCCTACGGTCAGAATGCCCATTTCCTTGGCAAGCCTGGCTACCACCGGAGCAGCTCCGGTGCCTGTTCCGCCGCCCATGCCGCAGGTAACAAAAACCATATCCGCCCCCTTCAAAGCGGCGGATATCTCCTCCGTGCTCTCCTCGGCGGCCTTCTCGCCAATCTCCGGCTTTGCGCCTGCTCCAAGCCCCTTTGTGAGCTTTTCGCCGATCTGCAGAAGCCTGGGAGCCTTGCAGAGCTGCAGGGCCTGCTTGTCCGTATTTACTCCAATAAATTCTACACCGTCAATTTTTTCATCAATCATTCTATTTACAGCATTATTACCTGCTCCGCCTACGCCAACTACAATGATCTTCGCAGCAGATTCAGCATCGTTTGTCTTAATCTCCAGCAAGGGTAAATCCTCCTCTTCCCAAATGAAACCGCAAAATTTCATTTTTAAATTCCATATAGATTATCATATAATTATTTCACAAATTAATCAATACATTTTTTGAGAAAATTCAGTCCGGTTTGAAAGTAAACTGCCCGTTTCCACCGTCAAAATTTTCCATCTGCAGGGTGCCGCTTTTCCCTTCCAGCTGCTGTAAAAAATTGGGAAGAAGCATAATCTTGTCCTCCAGGCTCTCTCCCGTTTTTCCCACGGACACCTTCACATCCCCGAAATAAATAGTAACCTCATCGGCGCTGTGAAAATAAATTTTGTCCGCACTCAGCTCATATTTGTTTAAAAGCTGTGTGATCTCAAGAATATTGGCAAAAACCCCGTCATCCTCCACCGGCAGGGGCTCTCCCAAAACCACATGATCAAAATCAAGTCCCGTGATCTGGGGGACCCCCTGGGTCTTTACGCTGGAGCTTTCCACCACATAGCCGTCCTTGTCAAAATACATATAGGTATCCAGATATTTCACATAGCCGGCCAAAGCCTTTTCATACACTGTTATTTTAATGGTATCCGGTGAAAGAATGCTTACATCCATCACATCTACAAAGGGGATATCCTCCACCCCCCTGTTTTTGTATTTCAGGGACAGGTACAGAGAGTTGTTGCCCAGAAAGCCTTCCATGACAAAGCTCTTTATCTCATCCTCCGTATAGTGCACATTTCCCTCCACATACACAGTCTGAATGGTATGAGTCTGTATCACGTAAAATGCGCCTGCAGCCAGGACCGTAAAAACCGCTGCCGCCGCCAGTATTTTGATTATGATTTTCCTTTTGCCGCTATGCACTTACAATACGCGCTCCTAACTCTCTTAAATCTTTGCAGATGTTTTCATATCCCCGGTAAATATAGGAACAGCCGTTTACCCTGGTGGTTCCTTCCGCCATCAGCCCTGCAATGACCAGGGCCGCGCCGCCCCTCAGCTCCCTTGCCTCCACCGCAGTCCCCGACAGTTTCTCCACGCCGCGCACCAGGACCGTCCTCTCATCCAGCAGGGTGATATCCGCTCCCATGGCTTTCAGCTCCTTCGCTGCCCGGAAACGATTCTCAAAAATAGTTTCCTCAATCCTGGATTGTCCGTCGCCCACGGTCATGACAGCCAATGCCATGGACTGCAGATCCGTGGGAAATCCCGGATAGGGAGCGGTTTTGATATGGGAAAGGGATTTGGGCCTTCTTGGGGCCTGGACATAAATGCCCTCCTTTGCCACACACAGTCCTGCGCCCATCTCCTGTGCCGTCTGCAGTACAGCCTCAAGCTGTTTTACAGGCGCATCCTCCAAAAGCACGCTGCCTCCGGCGGCGATGCAGGCAAACAGGTAGGTTCCCGCCACAATCCTGTCGGAGCAGATTCGAAAATCCGTGCCATACAAGGTCTGGCCGCCCTGTATCTTAAGTGTGTCCGTGCCTGCGCCTTCAATCCTGGCGCCGCAGCCTGTCAGATAGCGGACAAGCTCCGTCACCTCCGGCTCCATGGCAGCTCCCATAATCCGGGTATCCCCCTCCGCAGCCACAGCGGCCAGAAGAATATTTTCCGTTGCCCCCACGCTGGGAAAGGGCAGGCGGATATCCGCTCCGTGCAGCGCCTCGGCCCGTCCTTTCAGCTTTCCGTCCTCGCAGATAAAGCACACCCCCATCTGCTCCAGCGCCCCAAGATGCAGGTCTATGGGTCTTTTGCCGATGACGCAGCCTCCCGGGTACTCCATTTCCACCTGACCGCATCTGCCAATCAGCGCTCCCAAAAGACATAAGGAGGAGCGCATGCCGGTGATGGCTTCTCCCTGCATATCCCGTCCGCATACCTCAAGGGCGTTGACCCGAAGGCCGTCCTCCCCCCAGACCACCTGGCAGCCCAGGCTTCTTAACAGGCTCACCATGCGGTGCACATCGGCAATCCTGGGACAGTTGTGTATGCAGGAGGTCTCTTTCGTAAGCAAGGTTGCCGCTAAGATGGGCAGAGCCGCATTTTTAGAGCCTTGAATGCGGACCTTTCCCTGAAGGGCAACACCACCCTGAATCTGAATCGAATTCATGCAACACCATCCGGTTCCAAAATTTAAGACCTATTCCATCATATGTAACAGGAACCGGCACGGTACCTTGTACCAAGGGCGGACACACCATGATTCCCCTATAATTCCTTCAGCTGGATTCTCTTTGCCACGCTTAACACCAGCCCGATCTCTATCAGAAGGAACATGACCGAGGAGCCGCCGTAGCTGATAAAGGGAAGGGAGATTCCCGTATTGGGGATGGTGTTGGTGACCACCGCAATATTCAGTATGGCCTGAATGGCAATATGTCCGATCACACCCACCACAAGCATAGCCCCGAAAAGATCCGGCGCATTGTTGGCTATGATCATCATGCGCCACAAAAGAAGTATAAACATCAGGATAACACAGATGGCGCCAAAAAGCCCAAGCTCCTCACAGATAATGGAAAAGATCATATCGTTCTGGGCCTCCGGCAGAAAGCTGAGCTTCTGCATGCTCTGTCCCAGTCCCTTTCCCCAGATGCCGCCGCTTCCAATGGCATAGAGAGCCTGTATGGTCTGAAAGCCCTTGTCCTGGGAATAGCTTTCCGGATCCAGCCAGGCCAGAATGCGCTCGCTTCGAAAGCCTTCCACAGAATCTGCATTCACGATCATAAAAACAATCAGCGCCACTGCAGCCACTCCCGCAAGACCCATCAGCACAAATTTTTTGTAATCCGGGCTGGCCACAAACACCATAAGCAGAGAGATTCCCATGATAATAATAGCGGAGCTTAAGTTATCCGTTATCTTCCAGACCATGATCACAATGGGCAGCGGAATACAGACCATGAGGAAAAAGCCCTTCAGGGTCCGGACGCTCTTTCCCATCCTGCACACCAGTGTGGCCAGGAAAAGAATCATACACAGCTTTGCCACCTCCGCCGGCTGCAGATTAAAGCCAATGCCCGGAATCCGAATCCAGCGCCTTGCACCGTGGCTTTCCACGCCCAGGGGCGTGAGCACTACGGGAATCATCGCCGCTGACACAAGATAGCCCAGCACTGCAAAGCGCTCCCAGAAATGATAGGGAATGTTGGCCACAATGGTCATCAGCACCAGTCCCAGGATGGCAGCCATCAGCTGACGCTTCAGATAATAGGCCGCGTCCCCGTACTCTTCATAAGCCTCGTAGGAGCTTGCAGAATAAATCATAATCAGTCCGAAGCCCAGCAGGAAAAATACAATAAACAGCAGACTGTAATCAAAAAAATATTCAGATTGTTCTTTTCGTTTACGTTTCCTGGTTCCTCTCGCCGCCATACACAACTCCTTTTCACAGCCTGCTCTTAAAGGCTGTTTACATATTCCTTAAATTTCCAGCCCCTGACCTCATAGTTGGGAAACATCCCCCAGCTTGCACAGGCGGGAGACAAAAGCACGGCATCTCCTTCTTCTGCCAGCTCAGTGCACAGCTTAAGACATTCCTCAAAGGTGTCCGCAAATCTGATCCGGTCAAAGCCGTGGCGTTTGGCGCAGTCCGCAATTTTCTCCCTGGTCTGGCCCACAAGCACCAGCCATTTCACTCTGCCCTGAAAGCTTTCGATCCATTGGTCATATTCGCTCTGCTTATCGTAGCCTCCCCCAATGAGCACCGTAGGTCTGCTCATGGCGCGTATCCCCTGTATGGCCGCGTCTGGATTGGTTGCCTTGGAGTCATTGTAATAGTCCACGCCGCCCTTAGACGCCACAAATTCAATCCTGTGCTCCACCGCGCGGAAAGCTTTAATCACCGAAAGGATAACCTCCGTTGGGGCTCCCATCCCTTCCGCCACCGCTATGGCCGCCATCACATTCTCCACATTGCAGATTCCCACAAGGTTCATATCCTTGTGGATATCAAGCAGCGCCGTCTCCTTTCCCCCCTGGCTTTTTACAATACTGTCCCCTTTCAGATAATAACCATCGGCCAGCGCTCTTTTTGAGGAGAACCAGACAACTCTGGCGGGACATCTTTCTCCAAAGCTTCTGGTATAGGCATCCTCATAATTCAGGACGCAGATATCCGATTTTGTCTGATTAGAAGCCACAGCCTCCTTTGCCGCTACATACGCCTCCATGGTATGATGACGGTTTAAGTGATCCGGCGTAATGTTTAAGATTGCGGATACGGCAGGATGGAAGGTATGTATGGTCTCTAACTGAAAGGAGCTGATCTCTCCAACGGTAACGGAGGAAGGCCGGGTTTTTAAAGCCTCCATGGTGTAGGGATTTCCGATATTCCCTACCACAAACACATTGTCCTCTCCCAGATGCGCCTTCATAATCTCCCCCACCAGGGTAGTGGTAGTGGTTTTCCCATTGGTTCCGGTGATGGCTGCAACTCTTCCCTTTTCCGCCAGAAATCCCAGCTCGATCTCTCCCAGAATTTCTGCTCCTCTGTTTCGCAGTCTCTCTACCAGCGGAAGGTCCACCGGCACACCCGGACTCAGCACCACATGCTGGACGCTCTCCTCGATTTCACGGGGAAGCTCTCCCGTCACACAGGTCACGCCAGGGGAAAGTTCCCCCAGCTTTTTTATAAGCTCCTCCTTCGTCATGTTTTCCTTGCTGTCGTAAAGTATGATCTGCGCTCCAAAATGCTTTAAGAGGCTGACTGCTCCCATTCCGCTGATACCGGAGCCTATCACAAGACACTTTTGTCCTTCAAACATTTCCTTCCTCCTCACCCGTTTTGTAAATTACAATCCCTTTAATGCGGCCAGACACATGATCGCCGTAAAAATGGTAAACAGCGCCACGATTCTGGTCTCGGACCAGCCGCAAAGCTCAAAATGATGGTGCAGGGGCGCCATGCGGAAAAGCCTTTTTCCGCCGCTGCATTTGTAATACACTACCTGCAGGATCACGGAAGCTGCCTCAATAAGATAAACGCTGCCCACAATGGCTATGTATAAGGGCATCTGCAGCATATATCCGCAGGCGGCCACAAACCCTCCAAGGGCAAGGGAGCCCGTATCCCCCATAAATACAGAGGCCGGATATACATTAAACAAAAGAAAGCCCATCAAAGCCCCCGCCGCGGCGCAGGTCACAGGTTCAATCCCGCTGCCGCTGCCCACAGCCACCACCGTAAAAAACACGGCGATAATTAAGGTTACGCTTCCGGCCAGGCCATCCAGGCCATCCGTAAAATTTGCACCGTTAACGGTGCCCAGAACCACAAAAAATAAGAGGGGCAGATTCCAGATACCCAAATCCAGGTATCTGCCCTGGGCCCAGGGCAGACGCATGGCAAGACTCACATCCGTATAATGCAGCAGATAATAAGCAAAAATGCCAGTCACTGCCACCTGCCCGGCCAGCTTCTGCCAGGGATAAAGACCTGTGGAACGCCTGCACACCACCTTGATATAATCATCCAGAAAGCCTACCAGCCCAAAGCCTACCGTGAGAAACAAAACCGGCGCCGTCTCTGGATATTCCTCTATGGAAAAGAGAGTGGTAACCACCACACTCAAAAGGATCAGTATGCCGCCCATGGTGGGCGTCCCTGTTTTTTTCAGATGTGTTTTCGGCCCGTCGTCCCTGACGGTCTGGCCGCATTTAAGCTTCCGTAAAAAAGGAATCACAATCGGTCCTGCCGCCGCGCTGATGGCAAAGGATACGATTACCGATACAACACTGGTATTGCTCATAGCCTGATCCTTTCATTGATTATACCCCATTATCCCCAAATACGGAAGAATATTTTCAAAAAGCTGGCGTACAATGGGCGCCGCCACCTGTCCTCCGTAATAAACGCCCTGAGGGTTGTTTACAATGGCCAGGGCGATGACCTGTGGATCGTCTGCAGGTGCAAATCCGATAAAGGAAGCGATATAACGTCCGCTGTCCCTGGGAAGTGTCTGACTGGTGGCCGTTTTCCCTCCGATGCGGAAGCCTTCGATCCCGCCGTTTTTACCGGACCCTTGCGATACTACCATTTCCAGCATATTCCTCATAATGGCGCTGGTTTCCTCCGACACAATGCCTTCGGTAACAGGATACTCCAAAACCGAAAGCACCTCTCCTTCCTCGTTCAGTGTCTTTACCCCAAAATGGGGCGTCACTCTGTTTCCTCCATTTATAATAGAAGAAGCGGTGGTAAGCAGCTGTATGGGAGTGATCTGGAAGGACTGGCCAAAGGCTACTGTTGCCAGCTCCACATTTCCCATATCCTCCTTTTTGTGCATGATGGTCCCGGCCTCCCCGGGAAGGTCGATTCCCGTTTTCTGCATCAGGCCAAACTGTTCAAAGTACTTGTAATAATTGTCCACCCCCAGTCTGAGCCCCACAGTGATAAAAACTGGATTGCAGGAATTCATGGTGGCCTGAACAAAGGTCTCCGCTCCATGTCCGGCCACCTTATGGCAGCGGATTTTCCTGTCGTCCACCAGGATAAATCCCGGACAGCTGAAGGTGCTCTCCGGCGTCACCACCCCTTCCTCCAGCCCGGCGGCTGCCGTCACAATCTTGAAGGTAGAGCCCGGTTCATAGGTATCGTTGATACAGCCGTTTCTCCAGACAGCATTCAAAAGATTCTGCTTTTCCTCATCAGTCAGGTTCTCTCCCGCATCTGAAATTTCGTAGGGATCATTCAAATCAAACTCCGGCACATTTACCATAGCCAGCATTTCCCCGTTCTTTGGATTCATGACCAGGATGGATACACTGTCCGCCTCCTTGGCGGCCATGGCCTGCCTTGCCAGCTGGGTGGCATAGGACTGAATGTTTACATCCATGCTGATCACAAGATCATTTCCGCTAATGGGTTCAATGCGCCGCTCTCCCGAGGTTTCCACCTCTATACCCTTTGCATCCGTCACCGTCAGTATAGTGCCCGGTTCTCCCTTCAGAATTTCCTCATAAACCACCTCCAGTCCGATGATTCCCTGATTGTCTCCCCCTGTAAAGCCAAGCACCTTGCTGGCAAGCTCTCCATAGGGGTAATAGCGCTTATAATCCTCATCCACCTTCACCCCGGCCAGATCATATTCCCGGATTTTGTCCCCTACGTCTTTGTCCACATTGCTTTTGATGCGCTCAATGGAAGAATATTTCTCCACTCTTTTCCTGACGTATTCCTCCGACAGCCCAAGCTCTCTGCTGAGTACTTCGATCACCTCCTTCGGCTCCTCCACCTGATTATGTATCACAGATACGGTGCAGACCGTCTTATTATCCGCTAACACCGTCTGATTGCGGTCCAATATCCTTCCTCTGGCCGCCTTGATGCTCCGCTCTCTTTCGTGCAGCTCATCCGCCAGCTGGGAATAATGGTCGGCCCGCCACACCATCAGATATACCAATCTGGCAAACAAAAGAAGAAATACCCCGGCACAGATAAAAAATACCACTGTGATTTTTTTTCTATGAAATATCTTGTTATTGTTCGTAAGCATACGAAACCTCATAAAAAGGGCTTTAATACACTGTATTCCCAATTTTATGAGGTTATTCAATCTTTCGTATGACCTTTTGGCACGGGATTGCTTTTTAAGGCTCTCCTGTATCCTGGCTGCTGTCCGGGTTTATCAGATTTTCATTTACCGGCCCGTCCGTCCCCAGCGCCGACTCATCCGGGTCGATTACCTCTCCCGTCTCTTCATCAATTTTCTGTCCGGTCTCAGGGTTTACCCGATATCCCGTTTCAGGGTCAACGGGATAGCTCATCCACACAGGCTCCTCCCCGTTTTCCCCTTCTGCCGTACCGTCCTGGGGATTTTCCTCACCGCTTTCCCCGTCCTGGGCATCCTCCAGGGCGTCCTCCTCGGGGGTCTGGGTATACTGGGTGGTGATTTCCAGCTGCTTCTCATTCAGCTCTGCGATCTCCGCCTCGCTCAGCTCCTCCGTCATGAAAATATTCAGATAGGGAAGCACTTCCGTCAAGATATCTCTCACGATGCCCGTTGCAAATTTGGCGTCATCCTGCTGCTTTGCATTGGGTCTGTCCACCACCACATAGATGGCAATCTCTGGGTCATCCGCAGGGGCATAGCCGATAAAGGAAACCACATATTCGTCCTCGGAACGCTTGTGCGTATTTTCATCGATGGTCTCCGCCGTTCCCGTCTTTCCTCCGATGGCATAGCCTGCAGGTCTGGCGGTTTTTCCCGTCCGCAGGTCTCCGCCCTCCTCCATGACAACGGCCCGGCAGTACTGCCTGATTAACTCCGAGGTGGATTCGGATACCACCTGCTTTAATACCCGCGGCTCAATGTTTTGTACGGTAGCGCCGCTTGCATTGGTAACCTTGTACACCATATGGGGCTCATAATAATAGCCGCCGTTGATCAGGGAGCAAAAGCCTGTGATCATTTGAATCATGGTCACGTTAAAATTCTGCCCGAAGGAATTGGTTGCCAGATCCGCGCTTCCCATATCCTCCGCCGTATAAATCAGGCTGGCTGTTCTGGCCTCTCCGGCCAAATCCACATTGGTTTTCAGCCCGAAATTAAATATCTGCTGGAATCTGCAGAATTCCTCCACGCCCATTGCCTGTCCGATTTTCATAAGGGCCACATTGCAGGACCAGGCTATGGAATCCTGGACGCTTACAATGCCGTCCCCTCCCCTGGCGTAGCTGTGGCATTTGATCCTATGTCCTCCTACCTCTAAGGCGCCGTTGCATTCAAAGGTGCTGTTTGCCGTGATGGAGCCGTCCTCAAGGGCCGCTGCCACCGTAAAGGGCTTTGCGGTAGAGCCTGGCTCGTAGGTGGTGGTAATACAGAAGTTTTTCCACAGATTATTCAGATTCAGGTAAATTTCGTCCTCACTCATGGCGGCAAGGGTCTCTTCATTAATCACCGTATCAGTCTTGTGAATCTCGTAGTATCCGTTTGCGTTGGTGATCTGCTCCACCTTGATGGAACCCAGCAGACTGTCTGTATTTCTCACATCATTCAGATCATAGGTGGGATAGCTTGCCATAGCCAGAATATTTCCCGTGTCCACCTCCATGATAATGCAGCCAAGATTTTCTGCGCCGTTTCCTTCCCGCACCGCATCCTTGTATTCTTCGTTGAATTGCTTTAAATATTTTTCCACAATGCTCTGAATATTCGCATCCAGCGTGCTGTGTATGGTATTTCCGTCCACTGCTGCCTTGATGGTTCTCTCCAGATTGGAATCGTCATTGAGATAACCATATTCTCTGCCGTTGATGCCGTTTAGCGTATCGTTATAATACTCCTCCAGGCCGTAGGTTCCCACGTTGTCCGTGGTGGTAAAGCCAATCACATCCGCCGCCAGGGAGCCATTGGGATAAACTCTCTTGTATTCCTCTTCAAACCACACGCCCCTGATATTGGAATTTTCCAGAGCGGCCGCCTGAAATCCGCTGATCTCCTCATAGGAAAGCTGGCGAAGGGGCACATACCAGGAGGAATTCTCATGGGTAGTCACATACTCTCTGATAGCGCTCATGTCCAGATCAAAATTTTCTCCCAGCGCCTGCAAGGTGGGCTCCAAATATTCCTCTCTGTCCAGCATCACCTTTGCGTCAATGACCAGGTTATACACCTTTTCGCTGACAGCCAGCTTTGTGCCCTTGGCATCCACAATATCTCCCCGTCTGAAGGGAATTGTGGTGGAATCATAGCGCTGCTGGGAAAGCACCTGCTTTTGATACTGGGTTCCGTTTTCTCTGGTAATCCAGATCAGCCTTACGCTTAAGCCTGCAAAAGCCAGCAGTACAAACAGGAAAAGTACCACCAGCTTCTTCTGCATTTTTATGGAAAATTTCTGCGGTTTCTTTGCTTTTTGTTCCTTCACTGTGCACCTCTAATTACCGCTTTCCGACACCTTGCGCATGGAGTCATTTCCCTCTGCGGTATACATGATAATCTGCCCCTCCTTGGCATAGGTCATTCCCAGCTCCCCTATGGCCACGCGTTTGATTTCCTCCAAATCCACGCTGCTGGTAATCCTGCTGTACTCCTCATCATTGGCAAGTTTCTTGGAATTCAGCTCACTCTCCAGGGATGCAATATTTTCCACCTTGTTTGTAAGCTCCGCCTGCATCTGTATATAATTCACCAAAACAAAGGCTGCCGCACACAGCGCTGCCACCAGAAATACCACATAGCCAAAATTCATGTGTCTGGCCTTGTCCCTGTTCTTTCTGACCTCATGGCTGAGCTGTCTTTTAGGCTGCTCTTCAAGCTGTCTCTGGAGATCAAGCTTACGCGCAGTATTTCCGTACACATAAGAGCCCTGTGCCCTTCCTGTTTTCTGTCCGGTTCCTCTATTTTTGTTTGTATAGGTTGTGTTTCTTCTTGCCGTCTGCGCCATATCAACTATCCGCCTTTTTGCCTATATTTCTTCCTTCCCCTTCTCAAACACTCTCAGCTTTGCACTCTTAGAGCGCGCATTCTGCAAAAGCTCCTGCTCCCCGGGAAGAATGGGTTTTCTCGTGATTACTTTTCCCCTGGATTTTTTTCCGCACACACACACCGGAAACTCCGGCGGGCAGGTACAGGGGTTTTCATTTCTCTTAAATGCAGTCTTGACGATTCTGTCCTCCAGGGAGTGAAAGGTAATAATGCAGAGCCGCCCTCCCGGATTCAACAGATCAATAAAGTCATCCAGAGAATTCTTAAGCACCTCCAGCTCTCTGTTGCACTCAATGCGCAGGGCCTGAAAGGTCTGCTTGGAGGGATGGCCCTTCTGCCGCATCTTCGCGGGGATGGCTGCCTTTATAATCTCGTTGAGCTGATAGGTGGTCTCCACAGGCCCCTGCTCTCTTGCCTTCACAATATGCTTGGCAATATTCTTCGCAAAGGGGTCCTCTCCGTAATCCCTGATAATATGGAAAAGCTCCTGCTCTGAATAATTGTTTACGATGTCTCTGGCCGTCAGGGTCTTTCGTCTGTCCATACGCATGTCCAGGGGCGCGTCAAACCGATAGGAAAATCCTCGCTCCGCCTCGTCAAACTGATGGGAGGAAACCCCTAAGTCAAGCACCACTCCATCCACCTTTTTTACTCCCAGGGCCGAAAGCGCCGCTCTGGCATTGCAGTAGTTGTCTCTGAGAATGGTAACCTTGTCCTGAAACTCTGAAAGCCTGCGTTCTGCGGCTGCAATGGCTGCATCGTCCTGATCAATGCCATACAGATGCCCCCTCTTAAGACGCCTGCAGATTTCCAGAGCATGTCCGCCCCCTCCCAGAGTGCCATCCACGTAGATGCCGTCCGGGTTTATGTTCAGCCCTTCCACCGTTTCCGAAAGCAACACCGAATAATGTGAAAATTCCATAGGCACCTCCCTTTTATCTGCCGTCATCAGATGGTAAGTCCCAGTCCTTCCATGGCAGAGGCGATGTCATCCATATCCGCATCTGCGTTCATGTCCTCCCACTTTTCCCTGCTCCAGATTTCGATGCGGCTCCCCACGCCAACCAGTACTACGTCTTTATCCAAACCGGCAAACTCCCTTAAGGCTGCCGGCAATAGTATTCTGCCCTGCTTGTCCAATTCCACCGTGGCAGCTCCTGCCAGAAAGAATCGTGCAAACTGTCTCGCTTCCTTATTAATCAATGGCAGTGAGGTCAGCTTTTGTTCAAAAGCGTTCCAATCGTCATTTGCGTACACAAACAGACAGCCGTCCATTCCCTTTGAAACCACAAACTCTTCTCCCAGAGCTTCACGGAATTTAGAGGGGATGATCAAGCGGCCCTTGGCGTCTACCGTATGGTTATACTCGCTCATGAACATACCATCACCACCAGTCAAAAGCAGGTGTATATTACCACTTTATGACACTTCGTACCACTTTCACCCACTTTTACTATTGATTTTAATATAAAATACTGTATTTTACAAGCCAAATCAACCAGAAAGTTTTGACACAAAGCGCGCAAAAAAGCGCCTTGCAGATGCCTGCAAGGCGCTTTTATACAAGATATTGTATGTTCAAAAAATTCATTCTACCAGATATGTCTTTTTTGTCTCATTTTATTTTCTTAAGATTTCTTAAAAATTTTTTGGTTTTTCTTTCTTATTTATCCTGAACCGAATAACTACATCCGCAATCACGGAAAAAACAAGCAGGCACAATGCCAAAATCTGGGAAACGGCCAAATCCGTGCCCGGTATCAGCAGCTGATCCGTGCGCAGACCTTCAATGAAAAATCTCCCCAGTCCATAGCCCCCCAGATAAAACAGACACATTTCCCCCTGAAATTTTTTGTGCTTTCTATAACAGAGCATCAGAATCAGGATCATCAGATTCCAGACGCTCTCATAAAGAAAGGTGGGATGCACCTGAATGTAATTGGTCGCTTCCACAATATGCGCTGCAATATTCTCCGAAATATCACTGCTCCGCACCGCTTCAATGGGCAGACGCATGGCAAAGAGGCTGTCCGTATACTCTCCGAAGGCCTCTCTGTTCATGAAATTTCCCCAGCGTCCGATCACCTGTCCCAAAATCAGTCCCGGCATACAGGTATCACCAATCTGAAAGGGATTTAGCTTCTTTACCTTGCAATAAATAAAAAGCGTAAGAAAGGCTGCAATGACGCCCCCGTAGATGGCCATGCCTCCCTTTCTGGTATTGAATATACTGAGCAGATCATTCTTATAGTTATCCCAGGAAAAGATCACGTAATAAAGGCGCGCGCCAATCACGGAAAAAATCACGGCATAAATGGCAAAATCCCAATATATATCCGGGTTTTGTCCCGTTATCTTGGCCTGGTGGACTGCCATCAGTATGCCGGCCAGCACCCCGATGCCTATAATCACACCGTAAAAAGCAATGGAAAATCCAAACACGGTGAATGATTTCGGCACGTTTTCCAAATATATCCCCAGATGGGGAAAGGCAATATCTCCTGCGTTCATAGACAAATCCTCTTTTCTGTGTCATACGTTAAATAGGTAATTACGAAACTCGCTCCCTGGTATCAGAAACTGGGCGTAATAACCAAAATAAGGGTGACTAGCCACTGCTTCGGAACCCGT
>NZ_CALWMU010000007.1:0-93996 GCF_944382095.1 Candidatus Acetatifactor stercoripullorum | reverse complement strand
TTTCACACTACAAGACTGTCCGCCTATGAAGCTCTTTTGGATGATCTGTTTTTGGCCGCATCCTCGGACGGCGCCGTAAAGGAATTGAAGATATGTGAAAAGCTTACCTCTTTATTGGTTCTGCTTTTAGAGGAATGCACACAGCCCCAGGCCGACACGGCAAATTCCGCCGGAAAAAGAGATCTTTTGGAGGTAAAGAATTACCTGGACGATCATTTCTCCGAAAAAATCACTCTGGAAATGCTGGAGCGGATGTTTTTCATCAACAAATTTTACCTTGCCAGACTGTTTAAAGAGCAATTCGGCAGTTCTGTAAACCATTACCTCCTGCAGGTACGCATCACCCAGGCCAAGCACCTGCTCCGCTTTACCAGTCTTTCCATTGAGGAGGTCGCCCGCAGATGCGGCATGAGTGATGCAAATTATTTTGCCAGGATGTTCAAAAAGGTAGAAGGCATTACGCCCAGAGGGTATCGAAAGCTGTGGTGAGGAGCATCCTCAAAGGTCGCCATAACCTATCCTTGCAGCAGCCAGTCTGCTATGTCGTAAATCTCAATTCCTTCATAGCTGTACTTCGGATGTCTGGTTCGGGCAATCATTATTTTCGGGTAAGCATCTCGAATTTGAAGCAGAGGAGAACATTCTCTCTCAAATGTTTCCTGTCCAGATATGTTATCGCTTACCTGAATATAGATTTTCTCACTGCCCCTCTGCGCAACAAAGTCTATCTCTTTTTGATAGAGCTTACCGACATAAACATCATACCCACGGCGGAGCAGTTCGATACAAACGAGATTTTCATAGACTCTGCCATAGTCCATGTTTCTGCTTCCGAGTACTGCATATCGAATGCCGCTGTCACACAAGTAAAACTTTTCGGTGCTTCCAAGGTATTTCTTCCCACGAATATCGTATCGTTTCATATCGTAAAACAAGAATGCATTACACAAATACTTGATGTACTTGCCAACGGTCACATGATTTGTCGGAGTTTCATTTGCTGTCAGCAGCTGGCTGACTTTATTAGGCGAGGTCAGATTACTGATGTTATCCATAAGGAATTCGCTCAACCGCTGCAAAACCAATGTGTCTGGCAGTGCGTATTTTTGTACCAAATCTCTGGTAACTATGGTTTCATAGACTTCTTTGATATAGTTCGTTCTGTCTTTTTCGGTTTTGTAAACATAGGAACCCGCCAAACCGCCTTTGATGGAATAATCATCAAAAAGTTTATCTTTGTCTCTAATATCATTATAATACTGGCAATATTCTTGAAAACTAAATGGAAATACATGAATTTCAATGTAACGTCCGGTAAACAGAGTTGCAAGATCAGCGCTCAGCAGAAACGCATTGGAGCCGGTTACATAGATGTCGTATTTTCCCTTGGAGTAAAGACTATTGATGGACAGTTCAAACTTGGGGCACATCTGAACCTCATCCACAAACAGATAGTTTGTTTTACCAGCCTGATAATGTTCCTCTACATAACTGTGTAACGCATGGTATTCCTTGATTTCTTCATACGCCAGATCCATGAAGTCAATAAAAATAATATTGATGTTATCAAAATGGCTTTTTAAGTACTCAATATATGCCTGCATCAATTTTGATTTGCCTGAACGACGGATGCCTGTGATAATCTTGATGTCGGGCGTACCGTTGAGTGCAATGATCCTATCCAGATACTTTACTCTGGTAATTAGTTTCATGCCTTCACTCACTTTCAAAAGTTGAATTTATTTCATTTCTTGAAACTGCTTTGATATTCTTAATTATACTGCCCTTTCGTAGTATATACAAGAGCTTGCTTTCAAAAACATAATTCTGGCTGTTTCCCCATTTTTTCCAGGAATTCATAAAATGTATTCCTAATCCGTCAGATCAAGTCTGGATGAAAACCGATAGAAATACAAAGAATCATATTCCGCCTTGCAAAAATCTTCTTTTGTGACATCGTATGTAGGTTTACAACTTAATTCTCACCCTTGCTCCTTCCCCCGCACCACCACTGCATATTTCCCATACTGCAGCCTTTCGTATACATCCTCTTGCGTCAGTCCCATCATATCAATTGCGGTGTAAACATCTGCGCTGTAGCAAAGAACCACATCCGCATCCGCCCAGGAAACCGTATCCTGGTTCACCTGAACGATCTGCACATTGTCCGAAAACTCCCCGCTCTGCCAGTTATAATAAAATTCTTTGGTTCTGCCGTTCATCTCCAGCCAGCAGGAGGTTGCCAGGTTTAACTCTCCGTCCGTAAAGGCTCTTATAATCTTGCTGTCCTCATCCGTGTTTTCTACTACATAGGTAAGATATCCGTCAATCAGTCTTCCATCATCAGCATATTGCAGAGCTCCTGATCGTGCCTCCCTCACGCCAATGAACAGCAAGGCCATGAGTATTCCTGTATAAACCAATTCTCTAAAGGCATCCTTCTGCAGCATTCTGTCAAACAGCAGAACATACACCAGCGCATATCCTATAATAAAGGGAATAATGTATCGTTCCCACATCCCACTCTCTGCATGAAGCACCAGCTGCACTGCCATAATCCCAAAGCCTATGACTGCCCAGCCCACATATTCTTTCCATTTCTTTAAATCAATCACCTGATAGCAGACCAAAACGATCAGGATGCAGAAAATACCAAATACGAGGTACCACTCCAAATAGGTTCTCACGCTGTACAGAATTCCGGAAATATACTCCCTGATGCTTGTGTCCGAATGGAAACCGGCATAGCTTACATTATCCACTCCCACCTGGAACAAAGTATAATATACATTAAAACCGAACCCTGCCAAAACAGGAATGTAACACAATACTCCCCTTTTTAATAGCCGTCTTAGTGTCCCTCTTTCCTTCCTTGTGGCACAGGTTTGGAAATATTCCAGCCAAAATTTTATTGCTGCAAAAGCCGGCATCATAAATATAAAGCTTTCCTTTACTAAACCGCAGAGTATCGCAGCCACCGCAATGGAAATGTTATAAACCGGGCTGCCCCACTTTTCTTTATAATATTGCCTCCCGATCAGATATAGCGTCAACGCGCAAAGAAACAGCCCTGTGTTTTCCTGGTTGGCACTGCGGTACCATGGAGTAAACTGCGCCCCCATCATGATAATGCCCGCAAAAAGCACGCCAGTATACCATTTTGCCTTTAAATACCGGGCAGCCATATACAGCAAATGGAATGTAAGCACTCCCATTACGGCCTTATAGCAGTTCCAATAAAACATATCGCTTCCCATAATGGCTGTACCCACAACCCTCTCTACCCAATACAGGGGACGGAAACGCCACCACAGATCATTTTTTATCCACGCCAAGACAAGCTCCCCCAGCGGAACCTTGTCCATCTCCAGAGAATATTCTATGCGCAAAAGCTCATGATCATCCAGAAAATGGTAGCCAGAGGTTATCGTTTCGGCTTGTATCAAGGTGCCTGCAACCATCAGCAGACCGAAAAACAGCCCTGGGATTCTGCAAAACAGCGCGGCTTTCATTTTTTCTTTCATGAGTGTGTCAACCTTTCCAGCTCGTCCCTATTTACATTTCATTTCCTTTACAATGCTTCAGAAATCAGCTATTTTTTTCGCTATCAGTCCAGCCACTTGATCTACATATTTTTGGCATGTTCCCAGATCACTGGCTTCCACCATAACGCGGATGATAGGTTCTGTACCGCTTTCGCGTACTAAAATACGGCCATCCTCTCCGAGCGAAGCCTCAATTTCCCTTATACATTGCTGAATCTCCCCATCCGTCCTTACCGCAGCCTTATCCGCCACACGAACGTTTTTCAGCACCTGAGGATAGGCTTTATAGGGAGCAGCCAGCTCGCTCATGAGCATTTTCTTTTCCAGCATAACCTCCATCATTTTAATGGCCGTCATAATGCCGTCTCCTGTGGTAGCGTACTTCTTAAATATGATATGGCCTGATTGTTCACCGCCCAGACGGTATCCGTTGTTCACCATGTTCTCATAAACATACTTATCCCCTACTGCAGTTTTCTCATACTCAATCCCCACAGCTTCCAGCGCCTTATAGAGACCAAAGTTAGACATAATGGTGGTAACAATCTTATTGCCCTGGAGCTTTCCCCGTTCTTTCAAATAACATCCATAAATATAAAGAATAGCGTCTCCATCCACCACATTTCCCTTTTCATCCACACAGAGGCACCTGTCTGCATCACCGTCAAAGGCAAAGCCAACGTCAAGAGAATTTTCGACCACAAATTTTTGCAAGCCCTCTATATGTGTGGAGCCGCAATTCACGTTAATGTTCAGTCCATCCGGCTGGTTGTTGATCACATACGTCTTTGCTCCTAAAGCATCAAAAACGCTTTTTGCAATCATCCATGCACTTCCGTTTGCACAATCAAGCCCCACCTTTTTATCTCGGTATGAACGAGTTGCCAGGGATATCAAATAACCAATATACCGATTCCGGCCCAAAGCATAGTCCACAGTGCATCCGATTTTATCCCTTTCCGCATAAGGAACCTCCTGTACTGCCCCATCCAGATATTCTTCTATTTTCAGAAGAAACTCCTCCTCCATCTTCTCCCCGTTAGAATTCATCAGCTTTATGCCATTATCAAAATAGGGATTGTGGCTGGCGGAAATCATGATTCCACAGTCGAAGTCTTCCGTTCTCGTCACATAAGATACGCTGGGCGTCGTGGTCACATGCAAAAGATAAGCGTCGGTTCCCGATGCTGTCAGTCCAGCCACCAGTGCGTATTCAAACATATAAGAAGATCGCCTGGTATCCTTGCCGATTACGATTTTACCTTTTCCTTCTGTCTTGCTCTGCCCATAATACCAGCCTAAAAAACGCCCAATTTTATAAGCATGATCTGCTGTTAAAGTTTTATTCGCTTCTCCGCGGAAACCGTCAGTGCCAAAATATTTTCCCATATTGTTCCCTTTTCCTTAAAATGTTGTAACCGCTGAATACTCATTTACCATTTGTGTTTTTTTAATATAAAATTTAATATTATTCCATAAGCGATAACAATAAAAATATAGATTGGTGCTATAGCTTTATATGAATAATCTGGTAAATATAACTTCATCAAATAACAAACAGCATAATGAATCAAATATATGTTGTATGATATCTTCCCTACAAAAATGCACATCCTGCATATCATTTTATTAGTAAACACCGATTTCTTAAAATAAACTGACATGATTAGAATTGCGAATGCATATGGATATATAACTTCATCATAAAATGATATCATTTCGCGAAAAATCACTAAAGAAATAATTGCGACTATGCTAATTACTTCACCAATACGATAAAGTTTTTGATACCCCCCCCAAAATTTTTTAAATAGTATCCGACTTCAAATGCAAGTACACCAATAAGGATTCCTGCAATTCCTCTGATAATTCCAACTGTATACCAGTTTTCGTATACCATCCACTGACTTAAATTACCATATGTGATTACAATGTGAGAATATATAAATACAGGCGAAACAATCGACAAAACATTTACAGTTAATCTATAATGTTTAGTATACATATAGTGAATTATAAGGCTGCCGAACAGCAATGCTGGAATATATGCAGTCACCCCATTAATTACCGGGGCCGTCGGATCGAATCCAGATAATTGAAAATATATTGTTTCCCATTTTGACTGCCATAAAACCCAAAGAATATTTGTCCCTCTAACATTATTGACCAGACAGTAAACAAAAAAAGAAAAAAGAAAAGCAATAAAATACGGCGGCCAAAGTTTCTTTGCTTGACCATATGCATATTTAAGGCTAGCATAATCATCTTCACTTTTATTTTTCTTCGCATTCTTTGCCAGAAAGAATCCACTTAATACAAAAAAAAATTCAACAAATAAATAAAAGTGCCTAAAGAATACCGGGTGTCCTAAATATATCCATTCAAAATGAAAAATGGCTATTCCTAACGTAGCCATAAATCTTAACAATTCAATTCGCCAGTCTCTTCCCTTGGTAATATCCATATACCCTTCTTCCTCTGCATAAATTTCTCTATTTTGTTTTCTCTCTATATTCCGCAATATATATTGTAATCGCTCCTATTATTCCGATTGCACAAATTGCTATGAGACTATTTTTAACACTATCCGCAATAAAAACGGCAATTACAAGTAGCACATCCATAACACACATAATCCTTGTGGCATTCTTTGTTCTTGCTATGCCAACCACATAATTAACCATTATTGTACATACACTTAGCGAGATAGAGATAATACTTACATAAATAACATACTTAGCTGCTGGCAGATAATCTGCCCCATATAATATTCCAATAAAAAAATTTTTAAAGATATTAATTGGTAACATGCATATTAAAGCAAAAATAATCATCGAAGACAATGCTCTATTTAAAGTTTTACGTCTTCCTTTTTCGTCAATTGACATATCTGCTACTGAAGGCAATAAAATGGTACCTAATGTTGTTGCAAAGTAATATATTATTCTTCCAAATAATAATGCAGAACTATACAAACCACTTTCTGTTTCATTTCCTAAATATCTGACAGATAATAAATCTATATTCATATAAAGCATTAAACTTATATTCAAAATTAAAGTCTTTAAATCTTCAAACGAATAAAGTCTTTCTTTACCTAACTCGGTTCCATATTTTTTTACAATTTTTTTTGATTCATATTGCCCATATAATGCTGTTACTATAACACCTCCCAGCATTATTAAAAGTACCATATATAGCCTATAATTATCATTTTGGGTGCTAATGTATGCGCCGCCTACTGCAACAAGTTTATATAGAGGTATAAACATTGAATATATACCTACTAAAATAAATCGCTTATTTCCCGAAAAAACTCCTGAATATAGCGGTTGAAAAAAACCTAATGCTGCCAATATAAATGCCATCATCAAAACAAATGTATCATTTATTGATAAAATTTTTCCCCAAAAATTTTTTCCAATGCAAAGAAGAAAAAAAACTACAACTGTCAGAATCAGCACAACCTTCAGTTGCTTCACTAAATATTGCCTTTTACCTTCTTTACCACAACCACTTGCATAGTATTTTGCGACAACCATTGTTAATGTTGTTCCTGGCACAGCAACAATCATCATAAAAGAAAATATTGTATTGACAGTTCCATACGACTCTACAGAAAGCACTCTTGCTAATACTAATTGACATAAATAATTAAGGGCACTTGCTGTTATGTTTAAAACAAATAATATTGTGCTTGCTCGAAGCAATTGCGTATCTTTCTTCTCCATATCTATTCTATATAATCCTTACTAGTATCCTGTACAAGGAAAATTGGTCTCTTTTTATTTTCCAAATAATCTTTAGCCAAATACTGCCCTAGAATACCTATACAAAACAGTTGAATACCTCCAATTAATAACATCAAACAAATCATCGTTGCATATCCCGTTCCTGATACTCCAAATACTATTGCTTCAACAATCATAGCAATAATCATAACACATGCAATCGCGCAAAATATCAATCCCATAATTGATGACAAATATAATGGAATAGTTGAAAAAGCAACACAACCCTCAATAGAATAAGCCAGTAACTTTCTAAAAGACCATTTCGACTCTCCTGCTGCTCTATCGTCAATTTCAATTTCAAACCAATAAGTTCTAAACCCTATCCATTCAAAAATTCCTTTTGAAAAGCGATTGTATTCAGTCATATTAACAATCGCATTTTTTGCCTTCTTACTAAACATTCTATAATCCATGGCATTATCGCCCATGTTTATACCAGATATTTTATTCATAAACTTATAAAAACACTCGCTACAAAACGCTCTAATCTTCGATTCATTTCCCCTGTTCTTACGTCTTGTTGCAATCATATCAAACATTCCAGTTTGCATTTTTTTATACATTTCAGGGATATATTTAGGAGGATGCTGCAAATCAGCATCCATAATAATTGTATAATCACCTTCTGCATATTTTAATCCCGCATACATCGCACTTTCTTTGCCAAAATTTCTTGAAAGTGATACAAATTCAATATGAGAATCTTCTGCAGACAGTTTTACTATAATATCTTGAGTCTTATCTCTTGAACCATCATTCACAAAAATAACCTCATAATTTTCACATTGCATTTCATTTTGCAGAACTTTAGTAATTTCATGGTAAAAAATTTCCAAAACAGCTTCTTCATTATAGCATGGCACAACAACACTTATTTTTTTTCCCACTTCCTTACTCCTCCATTCTACGCATCATTGATTTCCATCGTACATGAATCTTTTTTACATATCTAATTACTTTTGCAAGCATTTTGATTCCAATTTTCCACTAAACACTTTTTTAACCCTGAAAAATACTCATTAATTATCCTCGCCCAAAATGTTTATCCATAGATTTAAATAATAATATTTTATTCTATTAGCTTAATTCTTCTTTCCTTTTTAAATACCAAATGTATTTAGCTATCTCTTCTTCTGAATATTCCCCCCGAATCATTCTTTTAGCCGCATCATCCCTTAAATATCCGTTCTTTTCATAAAATCTCACTGCACGCTTGTTTTCGGGAGATACACACCAATACACATATTTAATATTTTCTTGTTCAAATGCAATACGAATAATTTCCTTCATTGCATCAGAAGCAATACCTTTTCCCATCGCTTTACTTCTCATAATAATAGCAAATTCAGCAGACTTTTGATATATATGCTTTAAACTAACAGTTCCCATATACTCATCATTTTCATCCACAACTGCCAAATTCATATTTTCGCCATTTACCGCTTTAGAAATAAAATCTATGCAATCATCCAAAGATTTTGAAGCAAAATCCGTTCTCAAAAAACCTGTTACTAATTCATCATGCATCCACTCCAACATAAAAGGAGCATCATCAAATCTTAACTCTCTCAGCCTCAACTACTATCCCCTTCTTCCGCAATACTCATCAATAGCATCCATTATAATATTACTTGGCAATTTATCCGGAATAACTCTGGGTTTCTTGTAAGCCATATAATTATCCGCAAATTCTGAGATTTTCGAATAATCACCTTTGAAGCAAAATGCGTTCCAGCCAAGCCCCTCTGAGTCTTCTTCAACCTCCGTTCTCATTATCAAATAAGGTTGTCCCAAATAATAAAATTCTTGCTGATTTCCACATCCATCTGCCATTACAAATTCACTGTGAATAACATAATTGATAAAAGATACATAGTCCTGACGTGGAATTTTTATTATATTTTTACAATCTTCAAATTTATCCCATAAGCCAAATTTTATGAGTGCATTTTTTGTCTGAACATGATAAATGAAGACGCATTTCATAGTCTCTGACATTTCAAAAATTTTTGCAAAAGTGTTTCTCATGAATTTCCCATCCATAAGGTTCTCTTGTCTATGAATCGCTGTCAAAAAATATTTTTCACTAAGTGGGCTTTTTCTTTCTTCTTTATCAATCACATCCAATGCATTATAAAGAATTTCAATTCCTGTATTATAAATAGTGTTCACCGCACGTCCTTTAAATGTTTTTGCGGCATATTCTGCTGCTTCTGCCTTTTGGCAAAAATTTATTACAGAATTTTTTGACGAAAAATATCGATCAATTTCCTCCGGGAAAGGAGAAAACCAATTAAATGATCTCAGTCCACTCTCCACATGCATATATTCAATATCACACTTACGAGCTATTCTTGCCCCCATTAATGTTGACAATGTATCACCATGAACAATCATAATGATCTCTCTATTCCTAGCCTTCTCCTGTTTCATAACCTTAACACCTAAACGTTCCGTTTTAATAAACCATTTTAGGTAGTTAGTGGCTGTTTTTTGGTCAGGCATCTTTTCAGTCAAGTCAACATCTATATTCCCACCGACTAAACCCAAATAGTAACTATTCTTAATATCATTCTGACCATTAGATATAATGCTGCATTCATATCCTCTCTGTTTCGCTTCTTGAATAACACGAAACATTTTCATTAACTCAGCTTCTGTACCAATAAAAAAATATAACTTTTTCATTTTTTGACTCCTAGCTAAAATCGTTAAGTGCATCTATAACATATTTTACTTGTTCATCTGTAATTCCATAATACATTGGAATGCTGACTATTTCATTCGCACAGCTTTCAGCTATAGGATATGTTTCATCCGTAAGGCCTTTATATGCTTCTTGTTTGTGAATAGGAATCGGATAATGAATAGTAGTACCTATCCCTTTTTCATTAAGATAACTTACCAATTTATCTCTTTTATGAGTTCTGACAACGAACACATGCCATACACAATCGAAAATCTCATCAGATATCTTTGGCAATTTGATAATAGGATTATTTATTTTAGAATAATAATCATTTGCAACGCGTTTTCTATAAGCATTCCACATATCAAGCTTTGAAAGCTTTACATTTAAAAAAGCCGCCTGTATCTCATCCAATCTTGAATTATTGCCTTGGTAAATATGGTGATATTTAATCTTTGAGCCATAATTAGCTAATGTTCTCACTTTGTCTGCCAATTTCTCGTCAGCGGTAACAACAGCGCCTCCATCTCCAAGAGCGCCTAAGTTTTTCCCTGGGTAAAAGCTAAAACCAGCAGCGTCTCCCAAACTTCCAGCCCTTTTCCCTTTATACTTTGCTCCATGAGCTTGTGCAGCATCTTCAATTACTTTTAAATCATATTTCTTTGCGATTTCAAGTATCGGATCCATATCTGCACATCTTCCATACAGGTGAACCGCAATTATTGCCTTGGTTTTATTTGTAATTTTATCTTCGATTAATGACGTATTAATTGTATATGTTTCTTCATCCGGTTCGACCAAAACAGGTTTTGCACCCACATAGGACACTGCTAGAGCTGTTGCAATAAATGTATTTGCAGGCACTATGACTTCATCACCTTCACCAAATCCATAGCTCTTCATAATTAAAAATAAAGCATCGAGCCCTGTGGCACAGCCTACACAATATTTATTTCCACAATATTTAGCAAAATTTTTTTCGAATTTTTCCAGTTCATTACCTTTAATAAAAATATTGTTACGATAAACCTCCTGAAATTTCTCAAAGATATCAGTTTCAATAGCTTTGTGCATTGTTTCAAAGGACACAAATGGAACATTCATATTATTTCTTGTATGATAATTAGGAAGTTAATTATCACACGTTCCTTTCTTTTTAATATCGTGGTTCAATACAATTCAGATACTATGGACTTTTGATTCTTATTCTGTAGCTTGACTACTCGACTGGAGTGTATTGCCGCTACCTTTATCTGAATTGTTTATCAGCTGGATGTTGCCGGAGTGTTTTTCACTCAGAGTACTTATTTCTATCAAGTCTACAATGATAATCGATGGTGGATATCATGGTATCAGACTTTATGAAAGGGAGGTACAACCTCATGAAAATTTTTGTTGGCATTGATATTGCCAAACTCAACCATTTCGCCGCTGCGATTTCTTCCGACGGTGAAATAATTCTTGAGCCGTTCAAATTCACAAACGACGCTGATGGCTTCCAACTGCTGGTCTCTAAGCTCGAATCATTCGACAAGAACAGCATCATCATCGGTCTTGAGTCAACGGCACACTACGGTGACAACCTTGTTCGATACCTTGTTACTGAGCTTTACCAAGTGTGTGTGTTGAACCCCATTAAAACCTGTCAGATGCGAAAGAACAACATTCGCAAAACCAAGACAGATAAGGTCGACACATATATAATTGCTAAAACTCTTATGATGCAGGATAACCTCAGATTCGTCAGTTTCTTTGATTTAGATATGATGGATCTTAAGGCTTTGGGACGCTTTCGGCAGAAAACCATAAAGCAGAGAACCCGCTTAAAAATCCAACTGACAACCTATGTTGATCAGGTATTCCCGGAAATTCAATACTTCTTTAAATCCGGTCTGCATCAGCACGCTGTCTATGCTTTGTTAAAAGAAGCACCTTCTCCTAAAGAGATTGCTTCCATGCATATGACTCATCTGGCAAATCTGCTCAAAGTGAACTCACACGGACACTTTACCAAAGAGCAGGCCAAAGAATTAAGAGTTCTGGCACAGAAGTCTGTCGGTGCAAACGACAGCGCTATATCTATTCAGATAACTCAAACCATTCAACAAATCGAGTTACTGGATAGCCAATTAGAAAAGATTGAAGCTGAGATGACGGACATCATGAAATACAACGATTCTGTCATCATGACCATTCCTGGTATCGGATACATCAATGGTGGAATGATTCTTGGTGAAATAGGTGATATTCACCGTTTCTCCAATCCGAATAAGCTGCTTGCATTTGCTGGTTTGGATCCGTCTGTTTATCAGTCTGGTAACTTTCAGGCTAAAACAACCCATATGTCCAAACGCGGCTCCCGCGTTCTAAGATACGCTCTTGTCAATGCAGCTTGGAACGTTGTTAGAAACAACGCAACCTTCAAGGCTTATTATGATGCCAAGAGGGCAGAAGGCCGGACACACTACAATGCACTTGGGCATTGTGCCGGCAAGCTAGTCAGGGTCATCTGGAAGATGCTCACTGACAATGTAGCATTTAACCTCGAGTAAGAGGTCTGTATACCAATATCGATAGATTTGAAAAAATGCACCCACCCGGGAGCTTTATTAAAGTTACCCTTTTTTACCATCGATACGAAAAAAGAATTTTTTGCTAATTTATGCTTGACTTTTCATAGCTGGTCTCCTTCTTTCCAACATATTTTAAAAACTCATCATAGTCTCTAATATAATCAGCTTCATCATAGTATTCAGAAGCCAATACCATCAAAACTGCATCTGGGGAAAAATCATACATCTCTCTCCACATATCATTAGAAACATAAACCCCCTCATAGGGCTTTTCAAGAGGTATTATCTTCTTTTCAGCTCCATTGTCCAACAGAATCTTGCATGATCCATGAATACAAATCAATATTTGTTTCAGTTTTTTATGTGCGTGGAACCCTCTTCTTACCCCTTCTCCTGTATCATACATATAATATACTCTTTTAATTTCAAATGGGATATCATTAAACTCTTCAAGCGCTACAAGTTGTCCTCTTTCGTCGCCATGTTGTTGAAAAACGTACTTCATTATTTGCATATTATCTTCAGAACCTCCCATTTAAATTTAATTGTATCCTATTTCAGCACAAAATACGCTCGTACTCATTTCATGAATCCTTCTTCCTTAAATCAACTGCACTGCAAGCATGAATCGCCTGCAAAATCTCATCAGCTTCTTCAAGCATATGAGAATCCCTTTAATGTTATATCCATTTTACTTTACTTCTGCTATAGTGCTATGAAATACCTATGAAGGCAGTAAAATTGCTGAGTTGAAACATATTATAATCTTATAAGTAAACAATGCTTAGGCACGTTTCGAAGGTTACTAGTAGTCATCTATTTCCTTGGCATTAATTTACATATCGTAATTTTGAAATCTCTAGTGAACCTTGTAAATATATCCCTCATGGCAAGACATTAATACCAACAAGAATAATCTGATATTATGTCTATTATATTCCCTTCATTATCCATTATATATAACAAATACGTATACTCATTTATCTCGTCCATATCCATGGCTACAGATAATTGTGCTTCTTTTAAATGATCTTCATATACACACAATTCTCCATCTTTTTGAATAACATAACAATATCTGACATCATTATAATCATTCGCAGATATTAATTTGAGATTAACCCAGCCGTCGGAATTTTTTTCTTTTGAAATTAAAATATAAGCATCTTTATTATTAAATAAAATTTTTGTTTTTTCATCTAATTTATAATGTTGTAGCATAAATTTATAATAAACATCATTATTGCTAGGGTTTACTCTGCTTGAACCATCTTCTAGCTCTATTAACATTCTTCTTCCCATTGCATCTTTAGTGAACTCGGGGAAATTTACAATTTGATTGAAATCCCACTCTCCTAACAATTGCCTTTCTCGTATGACTTTTGCAATTTCAAGACGTTCCTTTTCAACATCCACCTGCCTTTTTACAAAAAAAGAATCCAAATCTATTACAAAAATTGTTGTTAAAACAAAAAATATCATTAAAGTCTTCTTTAATTTATTTGAGACCACAGCCATTCCATTCTTTATCTGCGACATCAGAATGGCACATAAAGCAATTAGCAAATAAATTGCCAATGAATAAATTCTAGCGCCTACATTTATATTCAATATGTGTATTAAACCAGACAACAAAATCATTAGCAGTAGCGCCAACAACTCTCCAGTTCTCTCCAAGATAAAAAACACATAAACTAAGGAAACCAAAATTAATAGAAGTAAGAATGGTATCGTATACTTATATAACAAATCAAAATAAGTAAAGAAATCATCTAATACATCACTTTGAAATTTTTCCCACCCTATAATTAGTTGTACATTAGTGCTTTCACTTAAGTCAGTATTTATAATTACATATATTTGTCTTAGAAATATAATTACTGAATAAACGCATGATACCAGCCAAGCAGAAAACCACAAAATAAATCCTTTAATCTTTTCTTTATTTATCCAAATAACCAATAAGAAAATTACTGATAGACATAATAATATAGCGTTATTATCAACTAATATTTCTATAATATTTCTATAAACATTTCTAATTTGAATATTAGCAATAGCTGCACTATTGTTTAATCTCCCCCCTCTCGCAAACAAACTACTAGCCAACATAAAGACAAAGCCAAAGCAAGCAGTCAGTAAACATTTCAAATATATTTTTTCAACTTTCTTATACTTTATATACCTATATAACAGCAAACTGCCGAATAAGCCCAGCAATGCTATAGAGCTATTCTCTATCCATACTCCCCCAAAAAATACCATAATATACAAATACTTTAATTCTGCAAGAGTCAAATTTCTCTCTTCGTTCTTTTTTACTAAATATAATACTCCAAGCACCAAAAAATACGATGTGACATATAAAGTAGTTGCATAAAAATAAACTTCATTCCTAATGTCCCACGCAACCAAAAACACACTTAATGCAGAAAATACTCTCGTAAAGCACTCGTCTGCTTCGTTTAAAGAAACACCTATTTTATAAATCAGCACAGAGCAACTTGTTATAAGCAAACTGTCTACCAAGGCTCTTATATATATATTCCCATCAACAATAAAACTAAAAAAATTACTTAAAACTCTACCATTTGCTAAGCAGTACCACCTTATTTGACCAAATATATAACGCAAAGACGATTCTATTTCGTATATTATATCTCCTTCTATATATCTATCACCTACCGGAGGGATTAATACTAGCCATGTGAAAAATATAATAAATTCAATAAAAAAAATTAGGTTTTTTTTTATTACTTGTCTAATTGCCATAATCATACTCCATTTTTAAATATGAGTTAAGGGTTTGCAAAACACCACAAAACACATAAATAGTTATTTTTGTCATTAAAAAGCAAACGCCCTTCAATGAATATAGCATATAAAACTAATAAGAAATGCCTTCTTTCTTGTTTTAATCAAAATTTCAAACAAGTCTAACAATTTCTTCACTTATCCATAAAATATAAGTTATAAAGGAACGCTACCCATCCAAACACTAATTTGGTTGGAAATCTTCAATCCAACATGCTTCCGTTCCGTATGGAATTGGATGATTTTCATCTGGATATACAATAATCGTATTTCCTGTCAATAAATTTATATCCACCTCGTCCCACGTATTGTAATAATATACATTTACACTTTTGTCAATATAATATCTAAAGAAAATGTTTCCGCAAAAAACCCAATTATAATCGCCAGGTTTTATGCAACAAATATTTTCTACCGGTTTCTCTTCAACCAACGTGGAAACATTTTCAAAACATGTCTGAGCCATTTCCTGAGAGTATCTATAATGCACATGTACTTTGTTTTTAACATAATAACCATTCATTAACACCAAAAAAAAGTTAAGAGCCAGCACACCATATAAACACTTTTTGTTTTGAATAGTCTTTGAAAAGTACAAAAGCATTCCTAAACATACACTTACATACGATATCCAGAGAAAACGATCTTCCCCATGTGTTTCTCCAACCAAAGCATAGCTAAATAAGCTTGAATAAGACATTAAAAAAATAATTAAAATAGTAAGTGCGCTTTTATTTTTTTCCTTAATGTAATTGCTTAAAGCCCAAAAAAATATCCCTATTGAAGTAAGCAAAAAGCAAGAAGCAATAATCAATATATACGTAGGGAGGGAGAAAAAATCAAATCCTCCATGCCATTGGTCGCCTATTGAAAAACCATACATATTCACAGCGCCTCTGATAGCATAAGCAGTCATATCGCCAATAAGGGAATCAACCTCTCCTCTTCCTGTATTTAAACTTGTACCCCCCGATAAATTTATAAAAAGTGTTCTTGCAATAATCGGAGTGCTCATAATTATTGTATATATAACCTTTTCTTTTAAAGCTATTGCCCTATTTATTGCCATCGCAAAAACAAAAAGCACAATTAAATACATAAATCTTTCTGCATTGAAAATGATTGCCGTAAATACGGCAAAACATAGCAATACATTTTTTCTTATATTCTGTCTTTCACTTCCTTCTGATATTTTTATTACTAAAAACAAAAAAACAATGCTCAAAACCAAAGATAATGTTTCGCAAATACCTATCATTTGCCAAACTGCATATGATGAGAATGGTGTGGAAATGAGTAGAATTGAAACAAGAAAAGCACCTATTTTATTTACACCTAATCTATAAGATATATGTGCAACCAAAAATGCACCTCCTGCCAACATCAATCTATTTAATAAATAATATTTGCTGAAATCCAATCCACATAATAAATAGCTCAGATAAAGCAAAATCGTTGAAACCGGGCGAACTTTTCCCATCTGTGCATTTATAGGATTAAACAACACTCCCCATAATCCCTCTTCCACATAATTACTTACTGCCGTTAAATCATCACCCATTAACACTTCCCAACTATTGTTAGGATAATAAATAAAAGTAAATGCTATTATTGATAAAAAAACAATTATGCGCCAAATCACAGACTTGTTTCTAATAACTATATTTTTATTAAGCAAATCCTTTTCACTAGTTTCCATAAAATCCTTCCTTTCATTGCTTCTACTTTATAAAAGGTGTTTACTAATGTTAATATCGATGCCTAAAAATTGTCTCAAAAATGCCTTCAGCACTTCATTCTTAACCCTATCACTTATAAAGGGAATTAGGAATTTCTTATATCATTTTCTTCATAATAAGCTTCTCTCCTTTTTGATTCCAATTCCTACTTATTTTTCAAGCAGAGTAATTCCACCCATAGGTTTTACTCCATGTCTTATAACTGTGTTTCACAACTTCGATCGGAACTAAAAAGGAAATTTACGCATTTATCCCCTCTTTTAGGCACGGTTATGGGGACAGCGTTTCCTGATGAAATGTTAATGTAACTATATTTTGCTTCGCAACTCTTTCTTCCGTGCTTTACTCAATGAGCTGCAACTATGAATGAATCAACTTTTAAAAAGGTAAAATCCCACTATTACAGAGAAAATGGGGAGGTCATTTCTGCTTCTGTATCTATCCCCTCCTATATGTGGTTCCCAAACTCTTATAAAGTATATTAGGCACGTTCTTGAATGTCCCATAGTCACCATTTCCTAAATTGACAGGCTGAACAGTAATCTTGCCACTTACCATGTTTAGTAAATTCTTATTCCTTTTTCACTTTGGAGTCTCAATTTTTATAAAATAAAAAGGAGTGTAAGCGCCCTTCACATCCAATAAGCCACTTATAACTGCATCAGAGAACAACTCTTTTTGGATTTTCAGTTCCTACTCGCATATCCTTTTTGCAGTATGAAAGATTCCTTTTCTCAAAATTATTTTAATTCTTTAACACCATTAATTCGTTTTACGCAATAACTATACTACTGACAAATTGATTTTCTGTCAAGATAAACTGTACAGAACAATTCACTTCTGCAGAAAGCTGAAGCGATAAATTTATTTCAAAATAATGGATTTAACGTCCATAATCAAGAACATACTAAATCACATTTCACAAATTTAAGTTTTTACCTTTCTTTACGTTATTCTTCATCTAACTCAAATGCCGCATTTTGCTTTGTTCTGATTACTCTGCACCCGGCATTTCTCCCTGCTTCCATATCTCGCTCATCATCTCCAACCATATAAGATGCCGACAAATCAATGTTATACTTTTCAGCAGCTTGATATATTAGACCTGGTTTGGGTTTTCTACAATCACACTCAATCTTGTACTCAGGTCTTTCACCTTCAAAGCCTTTATCCGGATGGTGAGGGCAATAGAACAAATCGTCTATATAAGCCCCTTCTTCTCCTAACAAAGTCTCTAGCTTTCGGTGAATAAGCTCTAATTCTTCCAAAGTACATTCACCGCGGGCTATTACAGGCTGATTAGTGATAACAATAGCCAAATATCCACTTGCATTGATTTTTCTGATAATTTCTGCGACTCCCGGAATCAATTCCAAGTCATCAGCCCTGGTAATAAATCCCTTATAAACATTAATTGTTCCGTCCCTGTCCAAAAAAACAGCCTTCTGCTTATTTTTCAAATTCTTTGCATGAACCAGTCCACTCTCCACATCGCGCGTTACCATCTCATATCTATCAGGAGTCCCCATGTCCTTCACATATTCAGGAGAATCATACGCAACCAAACGGTGTTCTTTTAACAACACCTTCAGAATATCCCTGTCTAAATCCGTCTTTTTTACTTCCTGAAACATATCCAGCACATCCGGGGACAGAATATGCAGTCCTGCATTTACACGGTTTTTGTAATACGTTCTTTTGTCCTCTTTATTCAGCCATTTCACAACAAATCCTTCCGAATCCGTTTCCACAATCCCACTGTCATATGGATGATTGTTTGGATGCGTAAAGATAGTTGCCGCACCTTTTTTCTCTTTGTGAAATCTCATAAATCTATCAAAATCAACGTCAAAAATGATATCACCATTCAAGAGCAAAAAGTCATCCTCAATAATATCTTTTAAATAATATAGAGCCCCCGCCGTTCCAAGCGGTTCTTTCTCTTCAATGTATCGAATAGACACGCCATACTTCTGTCCATCTTGAAAATATCCTTTAATTACATACCCTATGTGCCCAATGACCAAAATAATATCAGTAATGCCCTGTTCCCTTAAACATTCAATCTGATGCTGCAAGATAGGCTTACCACAAATTTCTATCATTGGTTTCGGAATGTCACTTGCCACAGAAGCAATCCGTGTTCCTTTTCCTCCCGCCATAATAACAGCCTGCATAATATTTCCTCCCGGACTACGCTCATTTTTCCACACAATTTAAGCCTACGTTTCAAAGAAGAAGTCTTCCAGCATCAAACATAACGCATGATATACCGGCAAGTGAAGTTCTTGAATCTTGAAGGTTTCCTTTTCTGGAACAATAATTGCCACGTCTGAAAGCGCCTTGATTTTTCCTCCATCTCTGCCGGTTAATGCTATCACTTTCATGCCTTTTGCTTTGGCAACGATTGCAGCACTTAAAATATTCTGAGAATTACCTGATGTGGTAATTCCCCAAAAAACATCTCTGTCTGTCCCATAACCATTTACCTGCTGCGCAAATCCCAATGTGCCGTCCACATCATTCAGATATGCCGTACTCAATGCCGGATGCCCTGTCAATGCAATGGCAGGAAGTGCCTGCTGTAAGTCTTTACACAAGTCGGCTCCCATTTTCTCATCTACAGACAGAATATTCTTCTTCTCCATATCTGTAAGAGGTCTCTGTTTCACGAACCCCTTCATAAGCTCTCCCACTATGTGCTCAGAGTCTGCGGCGCTGCCACCGTTTCCTGCTACCAGCAGCTTTCCGCCACCCACAAAAGACTCCTTCATAATTTCATATGCAGCACGTATTTGTTCCTTACAGGTTCCTAATTGTGGATATCTTTCTAATAGCTCAAATAAAATTGTTTTCTGCTGTGACATTTTATTTCTCCCTATTTTCTTGGTTCATAACTTTCCGGAGTATAATGAATCACTCTGGTCCCAGCCGTTTCAAATTCAAAAGGCACATATAATAACTTTTCTAACGCTTCACGCACCTTATCCTGTTTTTCCATTTCCACATAAAACAATAAAAAACCTCCACCACCAGCTCCAAGCAGCTTTCCACCAATTGCCCCAGCTTCTATCGCTTTCTCATAAACAGCATCTATAGAATCCGTTGACACCTTGGATGTGATTCCTCTTTTCAGCTTCCACGTATAATCTAATAAACGTCCAAATTCATTTAAATCGCATTGGGAAGTCAGAACTTTCTCCGCATCGTCTACCAATGACAGCATTTCCAAAAGCTGCGCTTGTTTACTCTTGAGATTTCTGGTCGCTTCTACTTGAATATCAGAAGAAAATCTGGAAAATCCAGTAAAAAACAACATCAACTTCCTATTTAAATCCTCTTTGCGTTGAGGAGCGATGATTACAGGATTTACTGTATAACCTTCCGCATCAAAGTTTATTCTATTAAAACCACCAAAGGACGCTGCAATCTGATCCTGCACTCCTCCACTTTCATTACAAAGCACTCTTTCCAGATAGATTGCTTCGTCTGCCAGTTTTCTCTTATCCGCATATTTACCTTTCAAAGCATAGAAAGCATTGAGCATTCCAACCGCAAAAGAACTGCTGGTACCCAGACCAGAACGCGCTGGCAGATCTGCCTCATAGGTCAAACGGATTTCATGCATATCAAGCAGTTTCATCGCTTCCCTGATAGCTGGATGCTCTATATCCTCTATCCTGGTTACACGCTCTGTCTTTGCATAAGAAAGCTCTGTAGAATAGTCAAAAAATCTGGGTAAATGCCTTACATTTACATAGCAATACTTATCAAAAGTGGTAGAGATAACCGCTCCGCCATGTTCTTGATAAAAGCCCGGGAAATCCGTCCCTCCTCCAAAAAATGACATCCTAAACGGTGTCTGAGTTATAATCATTGTGCTCTCCCTCTATCTACTCAAAATCTTCTTGAATGATATTCCATACTGCATCAGTGCTGAATTTCTCGCGTACATATTTCTGGCTCTTCTCAGACATCTCTTTCAGTTGCTCTTCATCGGTATAAACATTGCAGATAGCCTCAACCAATTCTTGCGGCTTATCCTCTATCACTGCAATATTTTCAATTCCCTCAATTCCCTCTGCTCCAACTGATGTGGTGACAACCGGGATTCCATAATATAAGGCTTCCACTACTTTTCCTTTTACGCCCGCACCATATCGCAATGGAACAACTGCCAGCCGACTGGTTTGATAAAGCCTCTGCAGTTCTTCTTCCGAAACAAAACCTTTTACAATCACACCTTCCGATTTAATGTTTGTAATTTGCTCAGGCGCCTTAGAGCCTACAATATAAAAAGGAGCTTTAGTTCTCTTATAGACTTCAGGATATATCTTATCCAAGAACCACAACACAGCGTCTAAATTAGGGTCATGTCCAAACCCCCCTACAAACAAAAGTCCTTCTCGCTTGTCAAACTGATATGCAATATTCTTAAATTGCTCATACACATATGCGGTAATTGCTTTTACAGGTATACTGGCATCAATTTCATGAATTGCTTTTTCTTCCACGACGGACGGATAATAGTTCATATCCGCCTTGCGCATCAGATACAATTCCTTCTCAAGCCATTGGTTTGACTCCTCCAATTGCTTTTGTTCCCCATTCAATTCATACTCTCTTCTAATTCTCAAGAAATGCAAATCATGCCCATAATATATTATCTTTCCTTTTGCATTTTCCTTGATAAAATCAATGTATTTAACTGAAATATGAGGACGATTTAAATAAAAAATATCAAAGTAATTTATATTTTCTTTCAGCCATTTCTTCCAATTTTCCGCATATTTAGGGCCATATAGTACCAAAATACCCATTTGCTGTAATTCTGTAGTATAAGGTTCATGCTGATAGAAATTGTCGCCAAGAAACGTAATATGATATCCCTTTGATACCAGCATCTTCAAATACATAAATGTTGTCTTGCTTCCCGCATCCTTGTCGTACTGTGGAACATAGTGATCAATAAACAAAACATGCTTCTTATCCTTACTCCGATCCCTTGCAAGAAACACGTTTGTACCATTTTCGAAATGGTTTTTCTCCAACTCTTCCTTCCACTTCTCATGAAATTTTTTTTGGTTATCCACCTGATATTTCTTCTGGCCCGCATTTACATCCGTTCCGTTAGAAATACCTTCAAAATGTACTACAACAGACTGCGGCTGGTATACCACCTTGTAACCATGCCTACGCACTTCAAATGCCAGGTCGGAATCTTCACAATACGCCGGCACAAAACGTTCATCAAAGCCTCCTATTTCCCTCCATAAAGAGGTTCTAATCATGATGGCAGCTCCAGAAATATAGTCTACTTCTCTCACATAGTTAAACTCTGAATCATTGGGATTCTGACGGTTTCCATAGTTCCATGCAGATGCATCCTTCCACATGATTCCACCAGCTTCTTGCAGATATCCGTCAGCATATAACAGTTTAGAACCAATCATTCCAATTGTGGCATCTTTCTCCATTAACTCCACTAATGGTAACAACCAATTTTCCTGTACCTGCGTATCATTATTCAAAAATAAAATATATTTTCCTTTAGCCAGCTTTGCAGCGTTATTGCAATTCAACAAGAATCTCATATTGGATTCATTGGTGATCACTCGAATTCCTTCAATGATTTCTTCTATACGTACAGTCAAATCAGTGGAACAATCATTTGCTAATAGAATCTCATAAGTACACTCACCGCTGTTTTTCAGAATGGATTCCAGACAGTGGTAGGTATAATCAAATTGATTATAGGCAGGAATAATGATTGATACCTGTGGCGCATCAACAACTGGGAAATTCAGCTTGGCATATTCATTAAGCTCCTTCTCTTTTTCCGCTACCCGTTCTACTTTCAGATTCTCATTATTTAATGGTACATTTCTTGATTTCTCATATTCCTCCACTAAATTATAATGATTCTGAGCACTTTCTACGCCTTCAGTTCTTAAGATGGTAAAGCAGTTTTTAAGTCTCCTGGGATTCAACATTTTTAATGTCAAAATCGGATGCCGAACAGATTTTACCAATACTTTTATCAAAAATCTGCGCTTGCTGTTTACTGGCATCAAAAATAGACTGAACTTTCTAAACTTCAGTGCCAGTTTATATGTCTTGGAATTTTTTTCGCGCTCATACTCGCGCTCTACTTCAAGAAGCTGTTCTATATGACCTTCTTTGTTGCGGATGGTTTGCATTAATCCTTCTTTTTGTCTAACATCTTCTTCAGCATTCCTAATTTGATCCTCAATCAATTGTCGATTATTATTTTGGAGCCTTTCTATCTGCTTTTCTAATTGCTCAATATAAGAATTCTTTTCCCGATTCGTCTCCTGTACCTGATGTAACTCATCTGCGAGCTTCTTCCGTGCTATTTCAGCAGCCTCCTTTTGTTTTTCCAGAAGCATGTCTTCACAATAACGATTGCAATATCCGTCAGCGCCGTAAAAATCTGTCTGTCGATACAAAACATTCGACCAAATATATTCTTCCAATCTATCATACGCCGCTATTTCATCTTGTTTTATGCCAGCATACGCATACAACCCCTGTAATTTAACTGTAGTGCGGCAGTCTGCCTTTTGGTAAGCACTCTTCAAAGAATAATATAGGCAGAAATTCAAAGGAACTCTCTCAAAACACCATTCCTGATCATAAAAAATCAAGTTTTCCTCATGCCAAAAAGCGTTGTAAAACGTCATGTCAACAAAAGCTTTTTTCAAGATTATTCCATAGTCTACACCCTCATCTTGCAAGCCTTCTTTTACGATAATATTATTGATATTATAGTTTACAGTATCACTACTACGTAAAAGATTTTCTTTTAAGCTGTCAATGAGATGCTTTATTGTTTCTACGTCATTTCTGTCCAGCGCATCTTTAAATACGACCTGTGCGCCTTTTCCCACATACTTTCTGCTAGAAATCCTGCTTTCCACTCTTTCTATGGGTAAAACATGAACGCCTCTTTTTTCTAAGTATTGCGTATTCTCAACAATACTGTTAATATGGCTCTTCGCCTCTGCATGCATTGGTACTTTACACACTTCACCATCATTATAAATAACCGTACTCACACGGTATTCTTTGTACACTTCCCCCTTTGCAGAAACATGAGTCACATACTTTGCATCTAATTCTTCTTGGGAGGCTTCTACCAAAAATGAATTTGCAAAAAATGGAAATACATCATTCTCTATAATATCTCTATATAGCTCTTTTTCATCTGTTATTAAACTGCTGTTCTTCGCATACACAAATGAAATCTTTTTTAAATTCATGTAGTCCGGCTTATAATCGTCAGCAAAAACCAATTCCGGAAATTTATAATCTGGCAACACACTATAAAATCGTTGATACCGGAATCCAACCTTTTTAAGTAACTCTTCCAATTCTTTTTTTGAAAAGGTTCTAGGAGTACGTGCTCCCTTATATCCACTTATACCCGCAAAAGGAATCTGCAAATGATCTTCTGCAGCTCCCAGCCAGTATTTCAGGCCGAACCTGTTTTCAATAGCAAATAAGATTTTACCATCCCTTTTGAGCCGTTTCTTTATACTCAGTAAAAAATCATCATATGGTGTGCTACTATCAGAAAAAACAGCTGCATACTCAATGACTCCAATAAAGACAGCATAATCAAAAAGCTCATCACTTTCCCAATCATTAATATTCTCACTGATAACTGTGAGATTTCTCCTATCTCTGTAACGAGCTCGAATTACCTCCGCTCTAAGTTGATTCATCTCTATAGCTGTCACGCGTTCCGCATGATTACAAAGCATGCCTGTGATAGCCCCCATACCTGCACCAATTTCTAAAATGGTAGCATTTTTCTTAAAAGAGTACCAATTCAAAATATTTTCTCTGACTGATGAAAAAGTATTATTCAGTGTATAAGAACTATCATGTGCAATATAATCCTGAGATAAATCTTCTGGATATTTCTGGGCAATCTCCAGCATCTTTCTCTCTGTTTCATCTCCGTCAGAATACACCTTTTTATTTTCTTGCTCCTTCAGTATCATCCTATTCTCCTGCAAGTTGCTTATTTATAGGTATTTTTTTGCCATCAACAATCCATTCATGTTCCATAATCATTACACCAGCATCCGTTACATTTTCCGTTACTGATTCAAATTCAATCAAACTATATATATTATCAATAAAGCTTTCATCTTCTGCTCTAATGCGGACATCCAAAACGTACTTTCCTTGCATCAAAATATTCTTGGCTGTGAATTTTACCGTCCCCTTATCTTGTGACTTTAACATTTTTTTGCAATCCAACCTGACCGTTGAGCCATAGCAAAATACCCCATCCAGTCTCGTAATCCCAATAATGAAATTAACATCCTCTCCTGCTTTTCCAGAATAGTCCATCTCAACAATAATATCTTCGCCAATCTGGAAGCTGACCGTTTCTTCTCCATTTCGATTCATCAACCTTACACGGTCATACTTTACAACCCATGTTCCCTGACGTCTTGCTCCAGGTCTACAAAATGGAGTCAATGCCTTAGCTGTTTCATTGATTTCTATTTCCTTCTGCTTCCGCTGCATCTCGGCCAGTTCTTCCCTGCGCCTTTTTTCCGCTTCTTCCTTTCGTTTGCGTTCTTCTTCTTTTAATTTCTTTTCTTCTTGACGCTTTTGCTCTTTTTCCTGCTCAATGCGCAGCCTTTCCTGCTCTTCTCTGATTTTCTGTTCCAGTTCTTCTCTCTTCTGTTTATTCTCTATTTCAATACGGTCCAGACGTCTGCCCTCCATGGCAGCCAAGTATTCCTCACCAATGATTCTGGGGGCTCCTTCTTCTTTAATCAGTCCGTCTTCAATCCAAATCAATCTGTCGCATATCCGATACATTTGATCCATAGAATGGGATACAATCACAATAGTAGTTCCATTGGACTTTATCTCTTTTAGCTTCTCGAAGCATTTTTTCTGGAATGCAGAATCACCTACTGCCAGAATCTCATCAATCAGCAAAATATCTGCATCTACATTGATGGCTACAGCAAAAGCAAGTCTCATATACATGCCGGAAGAATAAGTTCTAACCGGTTGGTCAATAAATTCCTCTAGTTCAGAAAAACGTATGATATCAGTCAAACGTCGGTCTACTTCCTTTCTAGTAATGCCGAAAATTGACGCATTTGTATAAATATTCTCTCTTCCCGTCATATCTGGATGAAAGCCTGCACCCAGTTCAATCAAGCTTGATACCCGGCCTTTGATATTGATACTACCTTCATTTGGATAAAGAATCCTTGTAAGAAGTTTTAATGCAGTACTCTTGCCGCATCCATTCTTGCCAATGATACCGACAGCCTCTCCCCGATACACTTGAAAGCTAATCCCCTTGAGTACCTTGACATTCTCATGCTTGTTTCGGGATGGATTTACAAAACGCTCCTTAAAAGAGAATGCTTTGTCCATGTATGACTTAAATTCCTTTTTTACGTCTTTAACATCTATAACAATTTCCTGTGTATTCATATTAGCATTGCCTTTCTCTACAATTCTTCAGCGAAATTGCGATCCAATCTCCGGAATAGCCCAAACCCCAAAACCAAAAAAAACAGGCTAGTTAATCCAGACTGTAGCAAGCACTGTGTGGTTGGCGCAACACGATAATACAAAATATCATGATATGCAATAATAATGGGAGTCATCGGATTGATATAGAACAGAGATCTCAGTTGTTCCGGAATATAATCCATATCATACATAATAGGAGTCAAATAAATCCATGCCATCATAAGTACACCAACAATCTGTTCTAAATCGCGAAAATATACTGTTACTGCAGACACAACAAAAGCAATGCCCAGTGCTAATAAATACTCAATAATCATAATCAAAGGCAAATAAGGAAGAACACTCACACTAATTCCCCAGCCAGACAAAAGAATAACTCCGAACACTATAATAAAACTCAGCAGCATATTAACAAACGCACTGGTAACATAAGAAATAGGTATTACTTCACGTGGAAAATAAATCTTCTTTACCATATCAGCCTGAGCTCTAATACATGTGCTTCCTCCCTGTATTGAAGTATTAAAGAAAACCCAAGGCATCATCCCAATGGTCAAATAGAGATAGAATTTCTCTATGTTAACCTTAAAGATAACGGAAAAAACTGCAGAATAAACAATTATTTGGCAAAGAGGATTTATATATGTCCATAGAAACCCTAAAACGGAGCCCTTATAGCGGCCTCTTAGCTCCCGGCGTACTAAACTATATATCATATCTTTATAAGCAAATATTTCTTTGATTCTCTGTAACATTAAAAACTCCTTAAACCGAAAATAGTATCTTAATTAGTGTCTGCCAAATAAACACGCCTATACGCAGATCAATACCTTATATTTTTAAAACATTCCAAGTCCCATGTAACCCTACCGTCTGAAAAACTTGTAGATAACTGCCATTCTCCCCGATGTTTTGGAGATGGCCTCTTCCCTTAGCGAAATATCAGCTAATTTTCACCAATGAAAAATAATCCTTCTGGCTTTTACCTGACTCCATTCAGGAAATTAATAGCTTAGAAAAGTGCAATATACCGCGAGACACAAGCCGCATTTGAGATAAATATCTCATTGTTTGTGCCTCCCCTATCATCGGTATCTCGCAAAAATACCATACCACACATTATCTTTGATGGCAATATTCTATCTTTGTGTTTAAAGCATATAAGCTTTATCCCCTCTGCCTCACAATCATCAAATCACAAACCAGCGTTGCAAGCCTCACATTTCCCCGGTTCTCCCTGGCATTTTTCAAAACCCTTCCAATCTTTCCCGACTTTAAGGCCTCGTATCTTCCCTCCATGGAAATCCGCTTTTCACTAAGGGCTTTCCTGCCTCTCTTAGTTTTCAGTGCTCCTTCCCCTTCAAATGCCTCTAAAATTCTCAAATATTCCTCTATTTCTCTCAGCTTCCGCTCCTTATTCAGAAGCTTCTTCAATCTGTGCTCTTCGCCGCCTGCATTGCTTTCGTGCCTTCTGTGCCAGGCAAGCTCCTCATCCAGCTGCCAAAATCCTTCCTCCTCAGCCGCTGCCGCACAGACAAAAAAATCATGAGGAACCGAAAGCTTTTTTCTCTCCTTACGGCTGCGGTACCATTCATTCCGATAGGCAACCACCATTCCCGGCCATTCACATTTGTAAAAAACATCCTCCACAGTAACGCGCTTCCAAGTGCTGCTGCCCTTACTCTTTGCAGGCTGCATTATTGTATGGATCTGTTCCCCCTTTGCATCAATCAATCCAAATTTACAGCATACCGCTTTAGCCCCAGGATGGCTCTCCATACCCTGAAGCATCCGCTCCAGCTTCTCTTTGGCCCAGACGTCGTCCTGATCTGAGAGAAATACAATGTCACAGTCACACAACTCCATGGCGTCGTAAAAATTTGCGGGATACCCCTTATTTTTCTCGTTTACATACAGCTTCCACTTCTTTTCCAATCGGTTGTTATTTATAAAATCACGTACAAGCTCAACTGTGCAGTCCGCAGAACCGTCGTCACAGAGGATTACCTCATCTGGCCGCCTTGTCTGATAAAGAATAGATTGCAGCTGCTCTTTAATATATTCCTCTCCATTGTAAAGACCCATACATACGGATATTGTCATCTCTATACCTCTCTGCCTGTCGAGGCGTGCATCCATTTCTATTTGACGGGAGTTTTCTAACTTTTATCTCTTCTCCAGCAATCCCTTGTACAGCTCCATATACGCTTCTGTCATTTTTTCTGTGGAATTTTCCTTCTCCATCACAGCAGCCAATGCTTTTCCACAAAGCAGTCTGCTCTCAGGGGAAAGAGCCCGCTTCACCGCCCGGGTAAAAGCTCTCTGATCCCCTGCTCTCACCGCAATTCCTCTTCCCTCCGCAAGCTGCTCCGGAATTCCCCCCACAGCAAAGCCCACCACCGGCGTTCCACAAGCCATAGACTCCAAAGTCACCGTGGCATAGTTTTCCGCCAGAGAAGGAAGTACAAACACATCCGCCATACTATAATATTCTGCCAGCAGTTCCAGGTCATCCGTGGCTGGCAATGGAATGATATTTTTTGTTCCTTCCAGCAAAGCATCATTTTTCTTTTCCCATCCAATGAGAATAACTTTTGCCTCACCTTCCAGATCTCTGGCCAGCTGTATAATATATTTCGCCCCTTTTCTTGGGTCGCCATAGCCTGCTGCGATCCCAAGCACAAGCCGTTCCTTTTCCTCATAGCCGTGCTTTTTCCTGCACGCCGCCTTATCCCGAGGGAAGAAGGTGTTCTTTACATCTATCCCATTTGAAATGGTCACACAAGGATATCTGCCAAAAAAGGATTTTTCCGCCTCCTTTGTCAGCCAGCGGGACGGCGTTACGATCACCTTTCTATCCCCTTCTGTAAACATTTTCTGTTTCCTTTTCCACATATAATGGGTAAAATCAAAAAACTGGCTGGCAGGATAATTATGAATATGGGGACAGCTTCCACAACCTGTTTTCCATTTCTCGCAGTCAAAATAGTACCCACAGTTTCCCGTAAAGGCGTGACAGTCATGAAAAGTCCAGACACAAGGGATCTGTTTTTCATTTAAATACCCAAAAAGCATAGGAAAATTCAAATAATACCCATGAAGGGCATGCAGATGGACGATATCAGGACGTATTTTTTCCATGTAGGCAATCAGCCTTCTGGTAGCAGCTCTGTTGCTCCAGCCGTTTATTCCAATCACCCGGCTCACAAGAGCGGAAAAATAAACCTCCCATGGCCTGTCAAAACAATATAGATTCTGGGCAGCCGCCTCTGCCTCCTGTATTTTTTTCCCCCTCCCATATGCCACATATGACTTTTGTCCCTCTTTTAGAAGCTGTCCGTGAATACAGGCTGCAATTCTCGCCGCACCTCCCTGATTGTAATGACTGTTTATCTGTAAAATGACCATTTTCGCCTCGCTAAAACCCATTCTCTGTGAACTTTTGAATACAGGGAATGCCTGTCAAAGTATTATAGCGCATTTTTCCCTTCTTGACCATAACTATCTCCCACTTTTCTGTATTCATGCAAAATCCCCTGAACACCCTCCTTACTCAAACATATTCTCCTCATACACCTCTCCATAAGTAGACACAAAAGCCTCCCTATATTCCTCCTTCATACGAAAGCCCTCCTTGAGGGTCTCTCCCCGCAGCTCAATCTTATCCAGTCTGGCAGCGTAGGGTGTGGAGGGAAAGGCATAATATCCAGCCTGGTCTCCCTGGTCGGGCACATAGATGACCTGATCTCCCAAAAAATATTCCGTACAAGCCAGGCTGTCATAATCCGCACATATTTTTTCGTAGCTTAAGTCTCCTGTCACAGCCCCTTTTCCCAGAGGCCAAATAAAAACGATCACTGCTGTGGCCATTGCGCCGGAAAAAATCCAGTCTCTTTTTATAAAGGCCGAAGCCCTTTGGGCCAACAGCCCAAGGATATAAAAGGGCAGAAGGGTCAGGTATATCATGCCGTACCTGGGGGAGGGCGCGCCGAAAAACCAAAATCCCATGCTGCAAAGCATGGTGCCGCAGACCAGCATAAAATTCCAGTCCTTCTTTTTTATGCCCATCCACAGTCCCACAGGCACTGACGCCGCCCCGGAAAGTATGCTGGCAAAGAACAAAGCCTTCAGCTGGGCACTCAGCCCGGAAAACCAAACGGGAAACCATTCCCTAAAGGGTGTGTCAAAGAGCCTTACATCATTCAGTCCCCATCCCCATGCCTTGATTTCATTCCGGTCAAAGGCAAGGGTATAGGCGGGCATTTTCCAATCCGGCGAAAACAAGTCCAAAGCCTCATAAGGGTACAAAAGATAGCCGGAAATAATAACGTTGCGTGCCAAAAAGGTCGCTATAATCAAAAGCCCCGATGCAATATATACCGCTATGGTTCCCCATTTCTTCTGCCGGATCAGCCATACGGCAGGCAGGAGAGTTAAAAGCACAATCATGGCCGCCGACAGCTTTAAAGACACCGCAAACACCCCAAGCAGGCACAGTTGGGCATAGGGTGCGGTTTTCTTTTCCCCATCTTCCAGTGCAGAAACCCATTTGATCAGAATGTACGCCGTAAACCCCAGGGCCGGAAAATCGGAGCCGGGAGAGCTGATAAGTAAATAGCCAAAATCATTTGTATAAAGAACAAAAAGTGTTAACCGCAGAAAATCAGAGGCAAAGAAGCGACGCTGTCGAAAGGCCTTCATGGAAAACACCCCGTAAGAGAGAAAAACCAGGGCGATAAATCCATTCATGCTGTGCAAGGATTGTCCCACCAGAAACTTCAGGCTAAAAAGCGCCTGCAGACAAAAAAAGGAGCTGTTGTACGCCAGCCTGTTATGCAGATTTCCAAGCCCTGGCACCACCCCATACTCCTCAATCCACCGAATGCTCTGCGCATGGTACAGATAGCTGTCATAATGCGTGACTCTCCCACCGGAAAGTGCAAGCACAAAAAAGCACAGGGCAAGAAACACCGCTGCCCCAAGCAGGTTCTTTCTGGCGCTGCAAAGACTTTTCACTGCCTTTTTTATTAACTTCTGCAAATCTCTCCTAAGCACAAAGAAAAGAACCAGATTTCCCAAAAGCAATAGTGCGCTTGCCAAAAGCCCCACCTTATAAAACAGACTAAATATCTGGGCATATACCGTCAAAAGGCAGAGACCGGACAGCACAGTCATGTCAAGACTTTCCTCCGCCTCCCCGGTAAGACGCTTTAAAAGCCGTAAAGCTCCTTTTCCCCAAAGCCAGGCCGAGCCTCCAATCCAAAGCCAGCTTAATGATACAAGCAGCACTTTTGCAACCTCCATAAGTAAAATTTGTTTCACGCTTCTGTTTCCTGCCCTGCAGGATTCCCGCTCCTATTATAGCTTTTTTCATGAATATTACAAGCAAAAAATCACCCGGCGAGCCACAAACAGCCTGCAAGTCTCATAAATCGAGCAGGAGGAAGTGATTAACTCCCGTCCTCTCATGGCACCTTACGTCAGATGGTTATATGAAAATCGTTAGAGTAGGCTTTTTGTATGCCCTAATTTTGTGAGGAGCATCAGAAACTGGAAAGCCAACGTTACGAAAAGTAAGGACGGAATCCAGCAGCCAAGCGCATCTGATGTCTCTCTGCCATTCCTGCCACTCTAAAATTTATGCGGAACGCGGTAACAGATGGCATGGAAAGAGATGTCTTCCAGTCCGATTTTTTTGTATCTTAGCATGGAGTTTATTAAGATTATAGCCTATACTAAGTAAAAGTATCTCCAGTTTTACTTTGGTTTTCCCCCGCAGCAGAAATCTTTGAAATTCATAATCGTTTTTCAGAACTCCGAAGGCTCCTTCCACCTGGATCGAACGGTTCATCCGGTATAGAATCCCTTTCTCGCTCAGGATATTTTCATATGATTCCTGACGTTTCTCTAAAAAACTTTTTGAGACATATAACCGTTTATTCCCTTTTGCTTTCGTACATTTCTTTTTATAAGGACAACCCGTACAATCTTCGCATTCGTAGACAGTTACTTCTGATTCATAGCCGCTCTTGCTTTTCTGCTTTTTCAGGAAAAGCGGACGCAGTTTTTTCCTGGCATGGCAGATATAAGTATCGGTTATTTCATCATACTCCATGTTTTCACGCTTACTGATATCTTCCTTAAAACTCCTCTTTTTCCACTTTTCATATGTCTGCGGTTTGATGTACGGCTTTTGCCCCTGCTTTCGCAGATAGGTATATCCTTCTTCGCTTTCATATCCGGAATCTGCCGTTACACTGGGATAACGAAATCCAAGCTTTTCTTCCATTCTTTGTAAGAAAGGGACAAGAGTCCAGACATCATTGCGGTCCTGAAAAATATCCGCCGCCACAATGTATTCACTGTCCACCGCAATCTGTACATTATATCCCGGTTTCAACTGGGCATTGCGCATATGGTCATCTTTCATGTGCATGAATGCAGCGTCCGGATCGGTTTTGCAGTAATTATTTCGTCCCTGGAAACTGGCGGTGTGCCAGCCGTAGATTGTCTGACGTTCCAGAAAACACCGGAACAGCTCCAGGTATTTCTGATTACGGCTTTTTCTCTTCCCTCTGCCATAGACAAAAACGGTATGCTGTTCTTCGCAGACCTGTTCCAGAAACCGGCATATCTCCTGAAGATCCTGTGTCCTTGTGGATTCAGTTGCCTGGAAGCTTTGTATGTATTCCTGATTCAAAAGAGAAACTGCCTCCTGTATTTTCTGGAACATTTTTGCTTCCCATTTCCCTATGGATTTTTTCCAGACGAAAGTATATTTATTGGCGCAGGCTTCCAGCTTTGTACCGTCAATGAATACCGTTTCTTTTGACAGCTCACCACTTTCCTAAAGACGGCGGACCATCTGATAAAAAAGATTTTCGCAGGCATCCGCCAGAAAGCCGGTACGGAAACGGGCAATCGTGCTGTGGTCGGGAGCTTTCTGTCCGGCAAGCAGCCACATAAAGTTAATGTCACGTCTGCATGCTGTTTCAATCTTTCTGGATGAATAAATATTTTGGGAATACGCATAGGCCAGGATCTTGAACATGGTCTTAGGATCCACTGCCGGATTTCTGCCTTTGGCAGAGTAAGCCTGATACAGCAAGCTGTAATCCAATCCCTCCAGTTCGTGGCTCAGCAGTCGGACAGAATCATCATCAGGAACCAAACCTTCCAAATTTAATGGCAAAACCAGTTGATAAGGCTCGCCGAATTCGGTATAATTTTTATGGTATTTTTGGTTAATAGGCATATCTAATTATACCATAGATTACGGGCTCTTCGGGGTCCGTTTTCTGTTTTCAGGAATAAAAAGGGAGCCATTGCTCCATAGATGATTACTCATCTATTTTGCAACGGCCCCTTAACTCTGGTGTTCAAGAATCCAGCGCAGCAAGTCCGTTGCTTCAATCTCTCCGGCGGCAAGCTGGAGGATCACATCTGAAAGCTCTGACTGTGAATGCTGCAGTTCAATGCCGTTGAGAGCAAGAAACACAAGCATTGCGTGTGCGCCAATTCGTTTGTTTCCGTCCACAAATGGATGGTTTTTGACAAGGCCGAAGCAAAGCCGGGCCGCCTTTTGCTGGAGAGACGGATACATATCCTCCCCACCAAATGTTTGAAACGGAGCATTCAGCGAGGAGTCCAGCATTCCTTCATCGCGCAGACCGGACAATCCGCCAGTCTCAGCAATAAGTTGGTCATGGATAAGAAGAATCTGGTGCTTGGAAAGTCTAATCATTTGGCGAGTACCTCGTAAGCCTGACGGTTCTTCTCAATCAAGCGCTTTGAAATAGACATAACATCCTCATCGGCAGCAATCTGCTCCTGCTCTGCCGCAGAGAATTCTACGACAAGGTAGCGGGGAACATTGTTCTTTAATATGACGACAGCACCGCTCTCATCTACAAGACGTGCCACCTTGGAGAAGTTCTGGTTTGCTTCAGTAATAGAAACAAGGTTATTTGTATTGATGTTCATAGGAAAACCTCCTTTACTTTCGATACTTTTATTATATCCAAAAATAGGAGAAATTCAACCTATTCGTTGCAATTTTTTTATGACCCAGGGACGGTCAAAATCTCTGCAGCCTTTCTTGTGGGAACGGGCACGGCGGTGCGAGAATATTACAAAAAAATCATCTTGTAACCCCAAAACGGCCTGCGGGCATCGCACCACGCACAAACGGCATAGCCCTTAAAGCTATGCCGCATGCACCAAATCAAATTTTCTGTAACAGTTCGGCCTCACCCGTTTACAAAATATCCGGCGACCATTCAATATCCACATCACCGCTGCTGTCACCGCCGTCCGAGCTGCCGGAGGAGCTTCCTCCACCAGAAGAGCCGGAATCCGTGCTTCCGGAGCCTCCGCTGCTGTCTCCGCCACCGGAAGAGCCGCTGTCACTGCTTCCGCCGCCCGAGGAACCGCCGCCCGAATCCTGTGCGGGAGGCTCAGGGGTGGGAGTAGGTGTGGGCGTAGGAGCCGGTGTACTGGAGGTTCCTCCCGAGCTCTGCCCGGAAGAGGAGCCCGAACCAGAAGAGGAACCTGAGCCAGAGGACGAGGAACCGGTGGAACCGCCCGAGTTAGTGCTCTGGCTGGTAATGGTTCCTATGCCAAAGGTTCTTCCGCTGCTGCCCTCAGCGCTCTCACCACTGCTTTGGCTTCTCTTTTCTGCCAAAAATGTCTCCCGTGCCTGAGCATAAGCCTGGAAGGGATCCTGCTCCAGCAGCTCCTCAAGGCTTCCTGCGCTGACCCAGGTATTTCCGTCCAGATACTGAAGCTCACCGTCAAAGATTCTCACGCCGGCCTGGCCCTGAGAAGGCTCCTGGGTGCCGTTTTCTTCCTCTGTGCTGTTTTCATCTGTGCCATTTTCCCCATCCATTGCCGCATCCTCCTGGGCCTGACCTGCGTCCGCCGCCTCGTAAAGCGTATAGCTGGGATAAACTCCAACTCCCAAAGCGTCAATGGAAAAAAGATATCCCTCCGCCTGGGTATCTCCCGAAAGCTCTGCAAAAAGGCAGTCGCTCTCATCCTCCCCATAGGCAAACACCACGGCCCGCTCGCTCTCGCTTTCCGAAAGCAGCCTTGCAATGGAAGCCTCAGAGGGCTGCTCCAGAGTGGTCTTTCCCTCACTGTCAAAGGCTCCCGTGTAGGTTACATAGGAGAGGCCCTCACGGTTGCTCCACAAATCAAAGGCGTCTCCCGCCTCCGAGCCCTGATGCACAGCCGCAGTATACTCCCCTGTAACCACATTGTTTGAAAAGGTGCCCTGCTCCCTGTAAACATCGCCTGTTGCGCTGTTTATGGTCCAGATTTCAAAGGCGCCATTATATGCTCCCTCCGCCAATCCGGTGGTCAGCACCTGCACCACAGCGCCTGCTCTGGACACAAAGGTCACCTGGTTTTCTCCACTCACATACCATACGTTGGAGAAGGAATTCCCCGCTGCGTCAAATCCAGCCTGTATGGTCAGCGCCGCCCGCTCGTCCTGCTTTAAAAAATAATTTCTCTGTCCCTGATAAAGCTTGGGCATCATGGTGTCCAGCCATTCATCGCTGGCAATCATGTGAACGGCTTCCCCCAGATATTCCGACAGCTCCAGATTCTGCAGCATGGTCTGGGCCTCCGCCTTCACGCCTTCCTCTTCCTCATCCAGATTCACCGCCAGTCCCTGCAATGTCTCAAAAGCCTGGGCGTCCTCATATAAACGGTAGCTCTCCTCCAGCATATCTCTCTGTCTGCGGATCAGTCCCGCCTCCCCGTAAAGCCCGGCCAGAGCCTGATAATCCTCCATGGTAAATTCACCTGTATTGTATTTTAACTCATAATCGAGAATTTCTCTTTCCGTATCCGAAAGGGCCGGTTCGGGGGAAATCACCGCAACCTCAGAGCTGGTTCCCGCACCGCTTTCCTCACTGCCATCCCCGCAGCCTGTAAGCATGGCTGCAAGAACCGAGCCTGCAAGCAATCCATAGATTAATTTTTTCCTCATCTCCTCATCCTTTCCTGTCTAAAAAGGTTAACCTGTTTCCGCTGTTCCTTTCTCCTGTCATTCCTCAGCCCGCTGCGTCTCCGTCGCTGATAAGCTGTCTCAAAAATAAATCTGCGTCAGAGCCCTGGGGATAGGTTCCCATCTGCAAAAGCTGCTGTGCCAGAGAATAAATGCTCCTTGCCACCACAGGGCCATAAAGGGTAATCTGAGCCCCGTCCTTTTCCAGCACAATATAGCCTCTAAAGGCATACTCCACCTTATATTGGTTGGCAGGCAGCCCCACCAGCACCGAGGTAAAGTGATATCTTCCTCCGGTGGTAGCATAAATCTTATCCTCCAGGCCGCCGCTTGCGTTGGTGCCATAGGACATGCCGCTTAACACCTTCTCCCCTCCCTTGATCATGGGATAGGAGGCTCTGTTGGCGTTGTTCATCACGAGAGTGCCATATTCCTTCAGCTTGTAACCGTTCACGCCCCCTGACGTGAGCGCAGCTCTTACATCCGTAGAGATACCGGTCTTAAAGCGGATGCCGGAATTTCCTGTAATGCGGATGGAAAATCCGTGGTAGGTCAAAAGATCCGCCAGTCCCGGCTGAGCCGTAGCCGTATAGGCGTTATTGGCATAGCTTAATGTCCACACATACATCCCCACAGGCACCCCTGACTCGTTATAGCGGTAAACCACCGCCGTTTTTGCGCCGGTATCCGGCGCCTTCACCACATATTTCCCATTCTGGGCCTGTGCTGTATAGGCAACGCCGTCCAGATACACTATGGTATCGCTGTAGCCCTGGGGATACTCCAGAATCACATCCGTGGAGGCTGTGGGCATGGGGCATGCCCCCTCTGGCATATTCTCGTAAACGGGAATTTTAAACACAAAGGTGTTTTCCAGCGAATTGGCGCTTGCATACAAATTTTTCATGCTTTTTCCCTCGCTGGTAGGGGCAGAAATATTCTGCATATATTGATGGGTATACAGGGCATAATAGCCATTGGGGTTCACATTATATTTCTGGAGATACAGGGTATCCTGTCCTCTCTTAATATAGTTGGCGGAGATCACGTCCGCCCCTCCCAAAATGGAAAAATAGGCATCCGTCCACCCTTTCTCCTTGGCATATTTCAAGCCATTTTCAATCACCTGGGTGGTGCTGGTTCCCGTTGCGCCCACATTGAAATAATTATAATATCCTTCATAGCCCGGATAGGTTCCCGAGATCAGGCCGGATGTGCCCTGTCCCTGCTCCTGGTATACTCTGGCCGCCAGATGAAAAGGACTCACCTCTCTGCCCTCCTCCGCTCCAATGGCCCAGAAGATATGGGCAAAGGTCATACTGGTTCCCGGCGCGTATTGGCTGCTGTTCATAAAGGTATTATTCAAAAAGGTCTCCACAGCAGCCTCCGTATGATAGGTCTTATTATAGGTCAAAAGCTCAAACTGGAACACCGCATCCTCTGTCAAAGCATTTCTGGGGTCCATATAGTATTCCAGAATTTCCTCCGTGGCATAAAACCAGTTTCCATCATCGTATGCCCCCGCCTTGGTATAATCGGGGAAGGTTTTATACACAAGGCTTCTCCCTCCCTGGAGCTGATTGTAAATCACAGTATCCCAGTCAAGACCCGTATTCATCTTCACAAAGGTCCAGTTGGGATGCTTCTGCTTCAGAGCGGTAAGGGCTGCCTGATAGCTTGCGGGAAACTGTTCGATGTCCACATACCTCTGGGTTCCGTCTGCAGAGTAGGCAACCACATTTGCCGCAGGATTCATTCCGTAGCTTGCTTCCCACTCCAAAAATTTTTCATCGGAGCACGCCAGAAAGGACCGGGGAATATATCCCTGATACTCCTGGGTTCCGTACAGCAGGCTTACGTACTCCCAGACCTCGTAATTATCGTCCACAAATACATCCTTGATCTCCACCATCTGTCCGCTGGGTACGGTTACCAGTACCTCCGCGTCATAGGAAGCCTGCACACGCACAGGATATTCATCGCTCAGATACACCAGCGCCATGATATCCCTCTCTTGTACAATTTCTTGAAGCGCCCCTCTGGCCTCCTCAACCCAGACAGCGGTTTCCTCATCCAAAGCATGGGCTTCATAGGTGAATGCACCGACCGAAAACAAACCAGCCATTAAGCATATGGTACCTAACAACAATAAAAATTTTTTCATGAAGTCACTCCTTTGTACCTGTTAACGCCTCCATGCCGTATCATAACATAGAAATTCCCGTTGTCCACTGGAAATATCTGTGTCGCAGAAGGATTTTATCGAAAAAGAATTATCCAAAAAGAAATTTAAAAGCCTCAATTCCCACACATTCTGCAAAATACCATCTGCTGTAGCCGTTGATGCGGTAGCAGTAGAGGTATCTGTCCCGAATACGCCTTGCGGCCTCCTTTAAGCTTTTGCGGCTGCTTGCTCCCCCCAGATAAAAATCTGCCAGCACCCGATCCACAGTGACGATTTTCCGTCCCTGGCGCACCATCTGCAGATAAAAGCCGTAATCGTCATGGATGCCCATATCCCGGAAGGGGTTCTCCTTATAGAGCCTGGCCCGCACAAAGGTGGTGGGATGATTCCAGTCCCTGGAGGTCTGAAATTTACGCAGTCTGGCCTTTTTTACAAAGCTGCCGCCTCCTATCCGGTGTATTCGTATATTAGCAAACATCAAATCACATTTTTGGCTCTGAAAGGTCTCCACAGCAGTTTTTACCGCCTCCGGCTGGTAAGTGTCCCCGCTGTTTAAAATCCCTATGAGTTCTCCTTCTGCCAGACGGATTCCCTTGTTCATGGCGTCGTAAATCCCCCCGTCCGACTCGCTTATAATGTGATAGGAAATGCCTTTTTGGGCAAATGCGTCTCGGTAAGTCTCAGCTTTATCAACTGTCCCGTCACTGCTTTTCCCATCGATAATCCAATATTCCGCAGGCGCCTCCAGCTGTGCCAGCACAGATTCTATGGTAGCTCCTATACAGCGCTCGCTGTTAAATGCAATGGTGATAATACTCACTGTCATTTCAAACACTCTTCCTTATGCTCTCTGAAAAGGAATATTTCCGATATCCCTCCGGGCCCTGATCAATCCCCAGGTCAATGGTCAAGGAACCAAATGCCTTGCCTGCCATCCCCCCCGCTTTTCCAGGCAGAACCCGGGCCAGTCTCACAAAAGGATTCAACGCCCTGACGAGCCGAATTTTCTTTCCCCTGGCAGTCCCGATCTCCTTTACCAGTTCAGCGGTGGACACATACTCCTCGTTTTGCGGGAAAAAGATTCCCCCTTCCCCGCTCTCTGTCAAAAGGCGGATAAATTCCGCCAGATTTTCCACATAAATCATGCTCCGCCTGTTTTCAATGTTTGGAAAAAAGGGAAGCCTTTCTGCAAGCTTTACCAGCATGGGGAAATTCCCCTTGCTGCCTTTTCCGTAAACCATGGGAAGTCTCAGGATTGCCACATGAAAATCCTCCGTTTCCAATTCCTGCAAGCCCAGCTCCCCCTGGTATTTACTGTCCCCGTAAAAGCTTGTAGGCGCGGGCTTTCTGTCCGCCGTAATATGCACATTCCGGCAGGCCTTCCCACTCTCCCCGTAGACAATCACGCTGCTTAAGTAAATAAACAAAGGAATGCCAGCCTGCCTTGCCCATTTTGCAGTCTCCACCGTAAGGTCCCTGTTTACCCGGTAATAGAGGGCCTTGGTTTCCTCGGACACGCCGCTTATATCCGCATGGGCAATTCCCGCCACATGCAAAAGAGCGTCCCATTTTGATTCCCCGTCCGGCTTTGGGAAGCCATCCCTCAAGGAAATCTTATCCACCTGGTACCGCCCTTGTCCCTCCACCTCATTCCACTGCTCCAGATACGCCTCCACCGCATTTCCAATATAACTATGGACGCCGGTTATCAATAAATGTTTCATGCTGCTTCCTTTTTCCAGGTAATTTTAATAAAAATTTTGAAATTTTGCTATTCCTGCTTTTGCGTGGGGCACGCTTCCACACAGACACGCTTTCGCTCCGAGCTGACCGCAGCGGTACATAAGGCTGCAGAGGACACAGCCTAAGTACCGGCGGCCAGCAAGGGTCTGTTTAGGAAGCATCCCCCACCCAAAGGAAATCTGCCAAAATTACCAGATTTACAATGATCTACAATGTTGATGGCAAAAGGTATTTCTGTCACAAGTAGTTAAAATTATTTGTGACAAGACGGCTTTTTCTCCTCCTCAAGGCTTCCCGTGCCGCCCTCCACTACGCCGTCTCCTCGAAGCACCTTAAAAAACGTGCCGAAGAAGCATCTGCAGTCCATGGGAAAGCCCATCCGTTTCACATATTCCCCGTCCAGGGCCGCCTTCACCGGAATCTCCAGCTCATCTCTGCCGTTGATCTGCGCCCAGCCCGTAAGACCGGGGCGCACATCGTTCGCCCCGTATTTGTCCCTCTCGGCAATCAGGTCATATTGGTTCCACAGGGCGGGCCTGGGTCCCACCACAGCCATGTCCCCCTTTAAAATATTGATGATCTGAGGCAGTTCATCCAGGCTGGTTCTGCGCAGGAAGCGGCCCACCCGGGTGATATACTGCTGTGGGTTCTTTAAAAGATGGGTAGGCATATCCTTTGGCGTATCCACCCGCATGGTGCGGAATTTCAAGATCATAAAGTGGGTCTTATGGATTCCCACCCTTTTCTGGCGAAAAAGCACCGGTCCCTTGGAATCCAGCTTTATGGCTGCTATCAGCAAAAGAAACACCGGGGACAAAACTATCATCCCCAAAAGGGCCATCATAAAATCCATTCCCCGCTTAAACCTCGGATACATGAGCTTCCTCCTTATTCCTCATAATGATAGGTGGGCACGATTTCCCGCACCAAACGCCTGATATCACTTTCCTCATCCAGAGATGCCTGTCTGAGACGCTCCAGCTGTTTTTCAAACACATCCGCATCGTACTCTATGGGACGGCCGATATAGATCATCTTGTTGGCAGTCTCCTGCAGCCCCTCCTCATTCATGAGAAGCTCCTCGTACATTTTTTCTCCCGGGCGCAGGCCGATAAACTCGATCTTGATATCCTCCCCCACCCGGTAGCCGGAAAGCTTGATCAGGTTTTTGGCCAGATCCACAATCTTCATGGGCTCTCCCATATCCAGCACAAAGATTTCTCCTCCCTTTGCGTAAGCGCCCGCCTGAAGCACCAGAGACACGGCTTCGGGGATGGTCATAAAATAACGGATGATATCCGGGCTGGTAACGGTCACTGGGCCGCCCTGTTCAATCTGCTTTTTAAACAGCGGGATCACGCTGCCGTTGCTGCCCAAAACATTTCCAAACCGCACCGCCACATATTCCGTCTTTGAGCTGCGGTTTAAATTCTGAATGATCATCTCGCAGATACGCTTGCTGGCTCCCATGATGTTGGTAGGGTTCACCGCTTTGTCCGTGGAGATCAGCACAAAGCGCTTTGTCCCGTACCTGTCCGCCGCCGTGGCCACCTTATAGGTGCCGAACACGTTATTTTTCACAGCCTCGTTGGGGCTGTCCTCCATAAGGGGCACATGCTTGTGGGCCGCCGCGTGATACACAATATCCGGCCGATATCTCTTAAAGATCTCATTGACTCTGGCCGTATTCCTTACAGAACCGATGAGCACTACCATGTCAAGCTTTGGATATTTCTGCTTCAGCTCCTGCTGGATTTCGTAAACACTGTTCTCGTAGATATCAAAAATCACAAGCCTCTTGGGGGCATGCTGGGCAATCTGGCGGCACAGCTCGCTGCCGATGGAACCGCCCCCTCCGGTAACCAGCACTACCTTGTCCTTTACATAGCCCATGATCTCCTCCACATTGACCTCAATGGGGTCCCGGCCCAGCAGATCCTCAATCTGTACCTCACGGAGCTTTGAAACATTCACATCCCCGTTGATGATCTGATACATGCCAGGGAGGATGCGCAGCCTGCATCCTGTCTCCTTACAGATTTCCAGAATGGGCTTTAGCTTCTGTCTGCTGGCGGAAGGAATGGCGATTATGATCTCATCAATATTGTACTTTTCCACGTTGTCCGGAATGGACTCCCGGCCGCCCACAATGGGAACTCCACGCAGATATTTCCCGTGGCATCCCGGATTATCGTCAATGGCGCAGGCCACGTGGATGCTCAGATAGCTGCTGCTTTCTATTTCCTTTAAGATGGCGTTTCCCGCAGCCCCGGCCCCTACAATCATGCAGTTGACCCGGGACTTTCCCCCAAAATGATGGAGTCTCCGGTTCTGGAGTATGCGCAGAATGCGGTAGCTGAAACGGACGCCACAGGTGAGAAGCATGAGAAAAAAGCCGTAAAAGAAGGGATAGCTGGTAGGAAGGCGCACGCCCTCTATCCAAAAGATCACCGGCTGCATAATGGAACAAATCACCACCGCAATGGCATTGTTCACCAGCTCCGTGTCGGAGGCATACCGCCACACACTATTATAGAGCTTGAAAATGGCAAACACCACCGCCACGATCACCGCATTGTACCAGTAGGCGTCAAGCACCGCCACCCAGAATTCCCTGGGCACATCCATGAATTTGAAATCATAGCGCACATAGAGGCTTAACACCGAGGCCACCAGAATGGAGACCATGTCGGACACCACCAAAAGCGCAATCCGCGTCACCGGTATCTTCAGAATACCTACCCTGATATCATTCAACCTTTTCATAATCGTTTCACCTTTTTGTGTATCCGGCGCACTGTCTTAGGAGCCGCCGCAAGAAGCGTCAGATAAGCCTTATTTTGGGGAGTGAGAAAGGGATTTGCCATTCCCTCTGCCCAATATCTTCTAAGATACCCCTTTATCCGGCCGTATTCCTGATTCTCCCCCTTCATTTCCGAAATCGGAATGTGAAGCATATAGTCCAGCCGCTGGTAAAGGCCGAAGCGTCTGGCCTGTTTGTAAAGAGCCGGATAATGTTTTTTAACCAGCTCCATCACCATGTCCGCATTGTCCACATTGTCGGAAAACACTCGGGAAAATCCGGTATTTCTTCTGGTATTGCTTCCCATTCTGCAAAAAACATGATATCCCCGCTCTGGCAGCGACACAATGCCGCCTATGTCCGGCAGCATCTCCACCAGCAGATGAAAATCCTCATTCAGCACACCCTCCGGAAAGCGCCGTCCCTGAAACACCTCTTTTTTCAAAAGCTTGGTGCAAAAGGAGCAGTCTCCTCTGTGCAGAAGCAGTTCCCGCAGGAAATCCTCCGGTTCTATGCACTCCGGCGAAGAAGGAGGAACGCAGATATCAGGAAGTCTTTCTCCCTCCTGGGAAATCTCATCTCTGCCAATCTGGGCAGCCTTCACCCCGTATTTCCCAAGAGCCTCCTGCAAAAGTGCATACATATTATACTCTACATAGTCATCGCTGTCCACAAAACCCAGATATTCGCCTCTGGCCTGTTCTATTCCAAGGTTTCTGGCGGAGGAGGAGCCTCCGTTTTCCTTGTGGAACACCCGGATTCGTTCATCCTCTGCCCCCAGGCTGTCGCACAGCTGCCCGGTGCCGTCGTTGCTTCCGTCATCCACCAGAAGGATTTCCAGATTGGGATAGGTCTGTGCCTGCAAGGACGCCACACATCTGGGCAGATATTCTTTTACATTGTAAACCGGAACAATCACACTAATCAAGGGTTTTTCCATTGCTTTCTCCATTTCATCCGCCTCTCTGACAGCACTGGGGCAGGAGAGCAGGGTCCTGTGAGAGGCGGCGTGAGGGAAATCTCCCCGGCTGCCTCCCCCTTCTCCAAAAAGCCCAGTCTGACGCAGAGCCCCAAAAGCCGCCTGGCCGCTGTGGAAGCATTCCACTCCTGGGTAATGGTCTCTATGGCATTTGTGCCAAGCCTTCCGCACAGCTCCTTGTCCTGCAGAAGCCTCTCCACTGCGGCAAACAGCTCTTTTTTATGCCCATCACGGTAAATCAGTCCATTTTTGCCCTGGCTGATCAAAAAGGGCACAGCTCCTGCCATATGACCGGCGGCCACCGCGCAGCCGCTGTTCATGGCCTCGTTTACCACAGCGCCCCAGCCCTCCATGCGGTCGCTGGTCATCAAATAGATCTGGGCCTGCTCCATAAGGCGGCGTATTTCCTCCGGCCTGCGGTAGCCCAAAAGCCTGACCCGCTCCTTAAGCCCGTACTCCTCTATTCTTTCTCTCACAAGGGGCTCCAGCTCTCCGCCCCCCGCCAGCTCCATCTGAAAATCGTATCCCTTATCCCTCAGGTATCTGGCAGTCTCTATGGCAAGCTCAGGATGCTTCCAGTCAAGGAATCTTCCCGTCCATAGAATGCTGCCCTGCTTTTTTTGGGCCATCAGCTGATCCACAGCATACTCCCTGGTTTCCGGAAAATATCCCCAGCGAAGCAGCTTTCCCGGATAAGCCCTCACAATATGAAAATCCGAAGCTGCGTAAGCTCCGGCACAGAGCATATACACCGGCTGCCTGCGGTATCTTGTATGATCCTGATACTTTTTCAAAAGCCCTCTGGGGGACACCGCCTTCCACTGCCCGCTTTTATACAGCCGCTCGCTGTAGCGGATCACAGGCTTTCCCAAATCCAATCTCTCCCTTATGTAGCCCTCTTCATCCGTGCCTCCAAAAAATACCACTTTGGCCTCAGCAATCAGCCTTCTGCAGGCCTCCTGCTCATGGTAGTACAGTCTCAGGTAAGGAGCCTGGATGTCCTTACTCCATCCCATTCTCACCCGCTCCTCCTCCATGGGCTCGGTCTGGACAAAGGCAAAGTCTCCCCCCAAAAGCTCATACATGGCGTTGCAAAAGGGAATCTGATGATGGTTCAGATAATTGGATACGAATACAAATTTCATCCCCGTGTCTGCGGCACTCCTTTCTTTTTCTCCTGAATGTCTGCATATATCTCCGTCAATTTCCGGTAATTTTTCTCTCTATCATGGGTTTTTTCTGCATGATCTCTTGCATTTTTACAGTACTGAAGCATTTTATCTGTATCCCGCCACATTTCCAGCACCGCCTCTGTAAGCCCTTTTACAATTTCTTCCAGCTCCGGCTCATGGCCGTCAAAAGAATCACGCATGTTATCAAAAGAATTTTCCTTTGTGCGGAAGCCCCTGTACAAAATGCCGTCCGTCCCCCCTCGGAAAATGCTGGGGATTCCCCCCACATCGGCGCTGACACAGGGCATTCCCAGGATCATGGCCTCTCCTAGGGAATTGGGAGAGTTTTCTATGGTGGAGCAGCAGACGAAAAGGCTGCTTTTTTGATAGCGTTCCTTCATCTGCGCCGCATTCAGCTTTCCCAGAAACTCCACGCAGTCCTTAAGCCCCCCTCTCTCTATCAGCTCCTGCAGATACCTTCCATAGGCGGAGATTTTCAGCTTTTCCTTAAGCCCCCCTTCTCTCACAATACAGTTTCCTGCCACGGACACCTTCACCTGCGGATGCCTTTCTCTGATGGCAGGCAGCGCCAGAAGCAGGTAATGCAGGCCCTTCACAGGATAATCTCCCTGGCTTACAAAAATGGAAAAGGGAACGCACTTCTCCTTCTTCCAGCAGCCCTCATAAAAGGGCTCCCGCAGCGTTTCATTCATACTGTAGTAAACCGCATCAGGATTCCATTCTTTGGCATAGTGCCTGTCCCATGCGGTTCTTCCCGTGATATTTCCCGCAAGTCCAAGGGCCTCTGTCTCCATACGGCCCCTGGCCGCAAACTTCTCCTTCTGGCGCGGAATGCTGTCCCTTTTTAAGAAATCCCGCAGGGTAATGCGGCGAATCACCCTCCCCGGCATACTGGCAAAATACGTGTTGGCATAAACGGCGCACAGCCCCTGAATCCCTACTAACAGCCGCCCTTTATCCGGAAAGGCTCTGCACATGGCCAGGGTATGGGGGTATTCCGTTCCAAAGCAGTGTACCACATCCGGTCCAAAATCCGCCGTAATTTTCTCCATAAGCCGCTCTATGCCAGGATCATACTGCTCAGGCCGGGCGGTATCCTCATAAAATCCATAACAATGAAGGGTGCCTTCTCCCACCTGAAGGACTCTGGAAAACACAGTTTCCCTGTCCTCTATCAGGCCGTCCCTCAAAGAGACCGGAAAAGCCGCCGCCAGCACAATGCCGTTCTCTTTCTGCCTTTTGAGCACCTGGCCCATCAGCCCATCCAGCCACCCTTCCTTATTTGTGGACTCCTGCCCAAAGCGCCTGGCCGCAGCAGGCGGCATGAAATTACAAAGCCACAATATCCTCACAGCACATCCTCCTAGTTGAAAATCCAGTTCAAGTATGGCAGAAGCCTCACATCCACATCATACATTTTATACAGCAGAACCACGAAATATCCTGCAAAGGCCCCGATGACGCCTACATAGCATAGAGTACAAAACCACCCCCGCCTGATATCACGCAGAAGCCTGGGAAGCAAAAAGGTCTGAGACACGATCATATAGTAACCCACCCTTGACACCTCCGGAATAAAGGAACCGCAGCAATATACCACAAGCCCCGCCAGATTTAAAAAGAAGTAAAAGCGGTTCATCAAATCCTCTTTCAGGCTTCTTTGATAGCAGATCAGACAAAGCACAAGCACCGCTGTGCACTTTGCAATATTCACATAAGATAATTCCCCATTGTCAAAAGCAGAATTTTCATAATAGGGGTAAAAGCGGAAAATAATCTCCCTGTAAAAATTCTGGCCGAACACCAAGCTTAACAGCAGAAGGGCTCCCGCTCCATAGTGCCATTTTTTCAATTTGGCCTGGGCTAAAAGCCTGGCCGCCAGATACACAGGTATCACAAGCAGTATGGACTTATGAAAAGCAGCCCCCGCAGCAATCCACAAAATAAACTTTCCGTACTCGCCCCGAAGCACATATTTCATGGCATACAGGGCCACCGCCAAAGCCAGATAATACCGCACGGAATTAAGACTGTTGAAATAGTAGCCTCCCGTCAGCAAAAGAAACAGGGAAAAGGCGTAATCCGTTCCCTGGTCGTGAAGGGCCTTTACAAAAAAGAATACCGTCACCAGAGAAAACAGGCCGAAAATGGGAAGATATTGATCATAGCCGAACAGCTCCTGCATCCAGTCCACAACCAGGTTAAAGCCGATTTCCGAGGACACATGCCTGCCCTGTGCGATCAGCTTGAAATTATCCCGATAGACCCAGTAATCGTTTCCCACTGCAATTCTGCAGGCAGATACCCCGGCCAGCAGGCAGTATACCGCCGTTTCCGCAACCAGATTTCCAGCCTGCCTGCGCTGGAGGCCGCAAGGCTCACCAAAGGCTCTGCCTCCCCGGATACGCCCCGCCACAAAATCCCGGTTATCCACAAAAAGAGCCAGGATGACCGTGACTGCCGTTAATCCGATATATACAAGCGCACTGCTCTCCATGGCTCCTCCTTTCTCAAAGCCCCTGCCTGTTCAGGGTGGACAAAAGCGTTTTCCCTATTGGGCTTTTGCCTCCCGTATTCCCTCCCGCATCCAGGCAAAGGCCTGCTTTAAGCTTGTCTCCCTGCACAAGGTCCCCTTGTGGGCCAAAAGAAACCGAAGGGCCATCCCCAGTGCAAGTCTCCCGTACAGAAAATGGTACAGCACTCCCCTGTCATAAAAAAACTTTTGGTGATATCCGCTAAACCAGGTGGATTCCCGCTCCCGTTCCCTGCCGATGGTCACCGGAGCCGTATACACCAGAAAGCCTTTTTTCATAAATTCCTTCAAAAAAAGACTGTCCTCTCCGGCGCTGTATCTGGCACCGCCCCCGAACAGCAGAGAAAAGGTCACCCCTGAACAAAGTAGGCTTTCCCTTTTCACCGCAAAGCTCACTGCGCCGTACCTTCCACAGTTGTACCAGCGCACTCGCTTTCTTTCCGTAATTTGATAGGTTCTCCGCTCCTCCTCCACCTGGATGTGAAACAAAATCATATGAGCCTTGGGATTTCGCTCAAATTCCTTTACGATTTTTTCTGCATATCCCGGTTCATAGACGATATCCTCATCCGAAAAAAGGCAGATATCCCCCTGGGCGCGCAGGATAGCCTCATTTCGGCTTCTGCCGATTCCCCGCTCTGGAAAGGAATAAAAGCGTATTCTGCCCTCTGCTTTCTTCCGCTCCTCATAGCCAAGGCTGTCACACTGATTGATGATCACCGCGTCGGAGCTCAAATTCATTTCCTCCACAATGCGGTCTATGGACTGATTCATCACAGACGCCAGAACTTCAACTCTCATGCTTCCTCTCATTCTGCCGCGTGAGCGGCTTTATAGATTGAAAATTTTAATTTTCAATCTTCTTCCCCCGATTTGTCCTTCCCCCGCTCCAGCCAGTAATAGGCTCGAATCAATTTTTCATCAGCCTCCCATAAAATAGCAGCTGTTACTTCACAATCCTGCTGGCGCAGGTACTCCAGCGTGTATTCCAGGGGCTTTCCTGCATGGCTTCCTGCGGGCACTGCCAGCAAAATGCCGTCCATCTCCCGCAGCGTCCGGCAGACCTCCGGACACAGCGCCGGCGTCGGGGCAGGAATCCATTCTATCCCTTGGCTGCATTCCCCCAGCTTACTGGCCACAGCCGCCGGGTCTCCTCGGTCCTGCGCAAAGCAGACGCCTACACGCTTTTTTTCTGCAAATAAATAACGTATGTTTTCTTTCAGAAAGGGACTTCCCATGGTTCCCAGCACCGAAAGTCCATACCGTTTCTTTATGGAGGACGGCAGCCAAATACTGTCCTCCCCGGTCTCCTTTAAGAGAAAAATCACCACTGCAAAGAAAAAGGTAAGGAGGGCGCTCAAAAGAAAAGCCCTCCCTGGCCGCACATCCAGAAAAACCTCCTGGGCCGAAACCGCCGGGTCCACCACCCGGATGGAGGCCACCTCCTTGGTCACCTGGGGAAAATCCTCCGTCATGGCCTGCTCCACCGCCTCTGCAATCTCCAGGCTCATCTGTGGGCTCACAGTGGTCACGATGGTCTGGGGCACCCGCAGATCCGTAGGAAGCTGCGCCGCCAGGGCTTCACTCAGCTCATGGTTGGTTAATTCCCAGGAGCTTTCCTGTTCCCTGAGATGTCCCTGCACCATATTGAGAAATTCCTCTGTATGGACGTAAGTGTCCCAGGTGGCGTCGTTGATATAAGTGCCGTACTGGGACCAGTCCGGGTCTGCGTACTCCACCTTGTAGGTGGACTGGGCGCTGTAGTACACCTCCCCCCGGAGAAGCACATTTTTCACATAATAGCCTCCTCCGAAAATAAGGGTTCCTGCAAGCGTCACCACTATGATTTTGTCCAGGTTCTTCAAAAAGCGAAGGGCCGTCAGACGAAGGTCAAAGGGCTCCTTTCCATAATATCCTTCCCACATGGCTTTTTCTCCCGATTTATGACTGTTTCTCGTTTTCTGTTCTTTTCTCGTTCTCTGCTTTTTCCCCGTCCCCTGCTTTTTTCTCGTTCTCCGTTTTTTCCCGGTTCTCTGTTTTACCCTTGTACTCCTCTTTAAAGGCTGTAATCTGCTCGCTCTCCACGCCCTCCGTGCTGTCCGGCCAGAACAATATTTTCAGGGTCAAAAGCATCAGCTTTAAATCAAGCCACAGAGAATAATTCTCGATATAGGTAAGGTCCAGCTTCAGCTTATCATAGGGAGAGGTGTTGTATTTTCCATACACCTGGGCGAATCCCGCAAGACCGGCCTTCACCTTCATGCGGAAGGCAAACTCCGGCATAATCTCCATGTACTGGGCAATGATCTCCGGTCTCTCCGGTCTGGGCCCGATAAAGGACATATCGCCCTTTAATATATTAAACAGCTGCGGCAGCTCGTCGATCCTGCACTTTCGGATAAATTTTCCAATGGGCGTAATGCGGCTGTCGTTCTTCTTTGCCAGCCTGGCAACCCCGTCCTTCTCCGCGTCCGTGCGCATACTGCGGAATTTCAATATGAAGAACTGCTTCTGGTCCTTAGTGCACCGCACCTGCTTGTACAGGACAGGGCCATGATCATAGAGCTTGATGGCAATAGCCGTCAGCAGCATAAAGGGAGATGCCAGAATCAAAAGAAGCAGGGAGCATACCACGTCTACGATCCGTTTTGCCAAGCGCTGCTCCATGGTAAGACTGTACTCTCTGGTCAGCAGCAAGGGAGTGTCAAATACATGCAGCTCCTCCGCCCCCATTAAAATAACATCTGTGATTTTCGGGAGCAGATAAATGCGGATGGAATGGGCATAGCAAAACTTTAGCAGCAGATTTCTGTCCTCCACAGAAATATCCCCCAGCACCACCGCATTGCACTCACCCTTTTCATAGCACTCCATGATAGCCCGGCACAGCACATCAAAGCCCTGGTTCACATGAATGGTCTTGGTTATGCGGTATTTATCCTTGCGGCTTTGAAATTTTGCACAAATATCCTCTATGGGTCTGTCTCCGTGAACCAGCATCAGCTTTCTGGGCGGAAACATCGCCCGATAAATTCTGTTGGCAATATTGATATAGATGATAACCACCATGGTCTGTTCGGCCATCATCATGATAAATACGTTAGGCACAAAGGGCTCCCTGGCCATAATGGAAAGCTCTACATAAATCAGAATGTTTGCCAGCAGCGTGGAAAATACCTGGGAAAAAATAATCTCCACATTTTTCAGATAACCCAGGCGCATGCCGCCGTACATGGTGGACAATAAAAGCAGAATAGCGCCGTAAAAGGAAACCTCCACAATGGTTCCCCTGATCCAGAAGCCCCGTAGGGGCTCCACCACGCTGTGAGAGAAGTGATGTTCAAAATTATAATAGAAAATATAAATCTCCAGGGCCAGACAAATGGCCGACAGTCCAATGTTAATCAGACGCTTAAGAGATTCCAATTTCCTCAATTTATTTTCATAAGTGTTGGTTGCCAAGGCTGTTTTCCTCCGTCTCACCGTTTTCTAAATTCTGCGCTTTACCGCCCGCACGGCCCAGAAGCAGCAATGCCAGAGACTGCTTAAAACGCTCATGCGCTCGGCCTGGCGGTACAAATTCCAAATGCGCCGCACGGCTTCCGCCTTGTTGGAGGAAAGGGTTTTTCCTCCACGGCGGTACAACGCCAGGTTTTCATCAAGGCCGTATGCCGTGACGCCTCCTCGCAGAATCTTCCACCACAAAGCGGTATCCTCGCTTTTCATTTCGGGCATCTGAAGCTCTTTCTTTGCTATCCTCTGGGTGTCAAACATAACCGTGGTGGTAAAGATTGTGGTGTTTTTCAGCGCCTGCTTATAGTTTAAGGTTTCCGGCACCCGCACCACCTTTCCTGTGCCCTTCCCGTGCTCATCTGCAAACTCATAGCCGGTAAACGCAAAGGCGGCCTTTTTTTCCTGCATAAAGGCAAGCTCATGCTCCAGCTTCCGGGGTATCCACAAGTCATCCCCATCCAAATAAGCAATATATCTGCCCTTGGCCTCTAAAACGCCTCTGTTACGGGCTCTGGCCGCTCCCTGGTTTTTTCCCTGGCGGATCAGACGAATCCGCTCATCCCCGGTGCGCTGCCTGTACTCCTCAATGACCCCAGCGCTGTTGTCACTGCTCCCATCCTCTACAAGAAGAAGCTCCCAGTCGGAATAGGTCTGGCTGCGCACAGAGTCCATGGTCTCCACAATGAAATTTTCCACATTATATACGGGCACAACAATACTCACCCTGTTATTCGTCTCTTCCATTGTCTCCTCCGGGGAAACCTCCACGGTCTTCCCCGCTTCTTTCTCACAGCATAATCACGTAATAGCTGCCCACAGCCGCCGCCTGGCTGCCCAGCATTCCTTCAATGCTGACCAAAGTTTCCTGTGTGACAGCATTCGGCAGTACAAAGCAATTTACGCCCCTTTCCACCGCGGCGGCAAGAACCTTATCCGGCGCCGGAGCTCCCCCCCCGCTTCCATTGTCCTGAAGAAACTGCCCGGTCTCCTCCAGACTGCACATTTGCTCGTACAGCTCCCTTATCTGCTCCGGATACACATCGTAGAAATACGCGTTCAGAGCTTCATCCCACATATTTCTTCCATAAATCAGATTCACGCTTCCGTCAAGGGCTCTTGCATATTCCATCACTTCCCTGGGGCCCCACAGGCACAGGGAAGCGCCTTGCTCCTGTCTGGGAAGCTGTGCCAAAAGCTGTGCGCACTGCGCTCTTTGTGTCTGGTCTTTCTCCACATCCCAGGCAGGATGCCCCAGGCTTCCGCACAAAAGCACAAGCACAGCTGCGAGAACAAAAAAGCAGGCAGGCCGCAAGGGAAAATAGCTTCCCTCCTTTTTTGGTCCCTTTCCCGCGCTTCCCCCCTTAACGACCGCTTCCTCCGTCAGAAATTCCGTAATGCCCCAGGCGATCACGGGGGTCATGGGAACCAGACTCCATATCCACTGATAATCATAAAATTTTGTCTGATACAGCATCAATAAAGCGGCTGTCACAGGAAAAATACAGCATGCCGTCATAAGGACAGCGTAGCTTAAAAAGCCCTTCTGTGAAACCTTCTTATTTCTAAGCCACAAAAAAAGCAGCGCTGCCAGCAAAAGCGCCGCCAGCTTGCCGTCATCCGTATAATTCTGCCATCCCAGCCAGGCATTGCGAAGAAGCTCTCTCATAATCAGCCTCCTTCCCTGTGAAACAGACCCCTTGCACCTCTCGGAAGCTTCTGTATCAAAAACAGCAGAAGAGCTGCCAAAAGGCAGGCTCCCATGCCATAAAGCGTCCACACCATACATGCCTCTGCAAGAATACATAGGATAACCGATTTCCACATTTTCCGCATACACAGGTCAAAGGTATAGGGAAGCAGCACCGCCGCCCTGATTACATTGCCCCGAAAGCCGCTGTAGAGCAGCCCGAAGCCATCCATGCCGTACATATAATCTCCCCCCCATAGAATCAGGGCCGTAAAGGCCAGAAATATCCATCTTTTGGAAGGGCTTTCCGGAAACAGTCTCTCCCCAATGCCGAAAAAAGCGCAATATGCTCCAAACAGCGTAAACAAAGGCACAATGCCCCACACCACTGTGGCAGCCTCCAGTCCCGATATCCGGCACAGACAGGCATAAAAAGCCGGCAGGCACAATATCTTCAGGCGCAGAGGAATCCCCAGCTCATAAGCCTGTCCCGTCAAAGGGTTCACGCCATAAATGGTGTCCGTCTCCAAAAAGCTGTTTACGGTCTCCACGGTCATATCTCCCTGGCGGTACACCCGTCCCTGGGACGCCACGCTCACAAGCTGCAAAAGAAGCAGGAGCCAAAAGAGGAAAAAGGCCGCCTTTCCGAAACCAGAAAGTCTCTGAAAGCCCGTCCAAAGGGTTCCCCCGTCCCTATTCTGACGCTGCATATGCCCCATTTTTTTCTGCCCTCTTCTCAAAAACAGATACACGCCTGCTCCTGCGGTCAAAGCAGCGGTCAACGCGCCAAAAAGCCTGACACAACCAGAAAAAGACCACCCTGAAATCACGGCTGCCAGATATGCCGCTTCGGCCAGTCCAATCACCACAATACCTCCTGTCAGGAAAGCATCCCGGAGTCTTTTATCCCTTGCAGGCTGATTCCCATATAAAACACCCAGAGCGCACTTGCCAAGCAGGCAGGAAACCAGCGCCATTAACAGCCCTAAAAGGAAAGCCATGTCAATACCTCTCTGCCTGCCCTCAAGTCGTTTCGCAGGCTCTATTTTCACATTTTACCATAGTTATGAAATTTATACAATATTTTGAAAAAATGCCGCAGGATCACCAAGCCGGTCGTCCTGCGGCATCTGACAGTCAGCAGTAAAAAGCATACTTTATTACCTGTCTATTTTAAACAGTCATTCCTTTGCGGCTACATAGCTTTGATATCCAGGCGTACCTTGTCGGCAATGCGCGCTATGTATTCGCTGTTTGTGGGCCGTGTTTTACCCGTAGATATGGAATAACCAAACATTTTTTCAAAAGTCTCAGCATTTCCCCTGGTCCAGGAAACCTCAATGGCGTTGCGGATCGCCCGCTCCACCTTCTGGTCCGTGGTTTTAAATCTCTTTGCGATAGCAGGATAAAGCAGCTTAGTAACGCTGCTGACCACCTCCATATCCCTCCCGGAAAGCAAAATAGCGTCTCTCAAATAATGATAACCCTTTAAATGGGCAGGCACTCCAATGTCCAGCATAATATCCGTAATATATCTTTCTAGTTCGTAGTCCTTTACAGCAGTGATCTCCATAATGAATTCCCCTTTCATATGTCGAGTACTGCTCTTTACTGCAACCGTCGAAGTAAATTTTAACATATTCGTCGAAAATTGCAAACATTTTTCATCGCGCAAACCCACATATTGTGTTAAAATTTCTTATATTTCTTCTTTTGTCAGGTAAATCGGACGATTTTTGACTTCCATATAGGTTTTCGCCAGGTATTGTCCCAAAATGCCCGTACAGAAAAACTGGACGCCGCCGGTCATGAGGATAATGCAGACTAAAGAGGGCCAGCCCGACACAGGGTCCCCGAAGATCAGCTTTCTCACAATAATAAACACAATCATCAGAAAAGCCACGGCGCAAAACAGCACCCCAACCAGAGAAGCAAGCATCAGCGGCACTGTGGAAAAGGCTGTAATGCCGTCTATGGAATAAAGCAGAAGCTTCCAGAAATTCCACTTGGTTTCTCCCTTGGCCCGCTCTACATTTTCATATTCCAGCCACTTTGTCTCAAAACCCACCCAGCCGAAAATTCCCTTGGTAAAGCGATTATATTCCCGCATAGACAGAATCGCGTCCACCATTTTCCTGGTCATCAGACGGTAATCCCTGGCGCCGTCCATAATCTCCGTTTTGGATATCCTTTTCATCAGGCGGTAAAACAATCTGGCAAAAAAGCTTCTCACCGGGGGCTCCCCTTTTCTGCTGACCCTTCTGGTGGCCACGGAGTCATAGCCCTGTTCCACATAGGAAAACATCTCCGGCAGCAGTGAAGGCGGATCCTGCAGGTCCACATCCATCAGCACCACATAGTCTCCCGCAGACCGTTCCAGCCCCGCAAACATGGCAGCCTCCTTGCCGAAATTCCGGGAGAAGGAAATCATATGCACCCTTTCGTCCCGCTCATGAAGCTTTTTGATCTCCCGCACCGTGCCGTCCTTAGATCCGTCATCCACATAGATCACTTCTATCTCCACGCCTTTTCCACGGAAAAAATCATGGTTCTTCATCAACTCCGTGTAAAACAGCTCTACGCTTTCCTCCTCATTAAAACAAGGTACGATCACACTTAGTAGGCTCATAGGCTCCTCCCGTCCAGCTTGATTAGTTTCAGTATACTATCCCTGCCTTAGATTCGCAAGACGAAAACATGGACTTTTTTCCGGCAAAAGGGTATAATAACAGCAGGCTTACTTTGAGATAGGAGAGAGGAAAATGTCCTTTTTTCAGGAATTATCCACCAATACCATGTTCTGGGCCGCTGTGCTTTCCTGGTTTGCGGCGCAGCTTTTAAAAACACTGATTCACCTGTTCTTAACCAAAAAATTTACCGCTGAACGGCTTGTGGGCAGCGGCGGTATGCCCAGCTCCCACTCTTCCACAGTCTGTTCTCTGGCCACGGCGGCATACTTTGAATACGGTGCGGGAAGCTTTGAGTTTGCACTATGCTTTTTTCTGGCAATTATCGTCATGCACGACGCCATGGGAGTACGCTGGGAAACAGGCATACAGGCAAGGCTGTTAAACAATATGCTAAAAACCTTTGAGGACATGGGCCGCAGCGAATTATCCGCTCAGGAAAAGCTCAAGGAATTTGTTGGACATACACCCCTTCAGGTGTTGATGGGGGCTTTGCTGGGTATCCTGCTCACCGTTTGCATTTACAGCCTGCTTTCATAATATTAAGAAATCTTAATTTTGCCATCCCATAATGACGGGTGGAATTTTTTGTGCTATACTGGCAAAAGAATGGAAAATCTCTTTTTCCATAAAACAGCAACAGGAGAGAAAACAATATGAAAAAAATAAAAATTTGGCTGACCCTTGCCGCTTCCGTCGCCCTTTTGTGCGCCTGCGGACAGTCGGAGGATATTCAGAGTCCCATAATCGTGGATGAAGAACCCATTGCAACACAGTCCTCGGAAACGGATGAAACACTTTCCGGCACCGACAGCACTCAGACAGTGACAGAGGACGACACTCTGCCTCCCAGGGAGGGCATGGTCCGCAGCAGACTCACCAACGAATGGGTGGATGAAGAGGTGGCAAATACCCGTCCCATCGCAGTGATTACACCCAATGAAAGCAATGCCATTCCCCATTATAATCTTTCCAAAGCCTCCATTTTATATGAGGCCAACGTGGAAGGGCGCATGACCCGTATGATGGCCATTTACGAGGACTGGCAGGATTTGGAGAAAATAGGAAATGTCCGCAGTCTCCGTACCTACTACGCATACTGGGCCTTTGAGTGGGATGCCTTTCTCGTGCATTTCGGCGGCCCCTTCTTTATCGACGAGCTGCTGGCTCAGTCCACCACTCAGAACATAAACGGCAGCGCCGGCGGTGCAGATGAGCAGGCCTTCTTCCGCAGTACAGACCGTAAATCCCCTCATAACGCCTATGTTTCCGGCCCCGGCATTCTGGAGGCGGTGCAGGATAAGGGCTACAGTCTGGAATACCGCGGACTTGCCGACGAACAGCATTACAACTTTACCACGAAGGCCGAGCCCAACACTTTGGACCAATACGGAAATGACGCCCACAGTGCAACCTACATTGATATGTCCGGCTGCTATCCCTTGACCAGATGCTATTTTGAATATAATGAGGATGATGGCCTGTACTACAGATCCCAGCATTTGTCCGGTTCCACCGACGGTCCTCACATCGACGCTGTCACAGGTGAACAGCTGACCTTCAAAAACATTCTGGTGCAGTACACCAAAAGCGAGGATCTGGGAGAAGGATATCTGGCTTTCCAGTGCCATGACACCACAAAGGACGGCTGGTTTTTCACAAACGGCAAGGGCATCCATGTGACATGGGAAAAAACCTCCGATTACGGCGCTACCCGTTACTATGACGACAACGGAAACGAGATTACCTTAAACACGGGAAAAACCATGGTGTGCATCGTAGAAGAGGGCGACAATTTTACCTATCGGTAATACCAGCAGAGCACATTGCACCAAAACCATGTTGGCCGGCATCGTAAAGACCGGGTCCAGCTCCTCCAGCGTGAGAGGATACTGAATAAAAAAGCTTCCATCCCAAAGCCCCAAAACCTCCGGCAGGGGAAGAACCCTGCACAAAAACGGTATAAACATCCATCCATATACCAGCCAGGGCTTGATCCGGCCTAAGAGCCAGCCGCTTCCCAAAGCAAATGCCAAGGTGGGAAGAATGGTAATCAGTGCGGGGGCCAACAATTCCCCCCACTGATACCAGTCAAAATATGTTCCGTAAAACACGGCGGCTTCCGCCAAGCAAAAAAGCGCCAGTATTACGGTTCCCACCAAAGCTGCGGCGCACCGGGCCAGCGCATACCGGCCAGGCGCCATCTTGGCAGCATGCGTGAGTACGGCCACGCGCCGGGCTTTGGGTGAGATAAAAAAGGTCAGGAAAAACAGTGCGCCGATCCACAAAAGCGGCAGCATCCGGCTCAAATAGTCCCCAAAGCTCCAGGGAGAAAAGGGGGCGGTGTGGGACACTCCCAAAATTGTCACACCGCTAAGCACCTGCCATCCATAAAACAAAAGTACCATTACAAGTCCAAAGAAAAACTTGTTCCACAAAAGCCTCTTACATTCATAGACAAATATCTTACACAAGGTTCAGTTCCTCCTCCGTCAGCCCGCAGGCGTCTAAAAAATCCTGATAAGTCAGATACGGGTAAGTCCAGTCCAGTTCCCGGTTAAACAAATCGTACAGAATTCCATCCATAGCTTCCTCGCCGCCCACCAGCTGCTGGGCCTTCAATATTTTAAGCGGCATCTCGCAATATTGGCGCACATAAGACAAATCCCCCGTAATCTCCAGCTGCTCCTCCTGGGGCAGCAAAGCCAGATACTCCGGATTTCTCACGTAAAAATTCAGGTAATAATCGTCCACCGCCCGCTGCCATTGCTCTACGTAGTTTTCCTGGGCATAGGCCTCTCCATAAAGCGCTTTTACAATACGGTAAGTAGTGTAAACCGTCAGCCCCTCTGCCGACCAGGGACTCCCATCCTCCGATACGTCAAACATATTACCCAAGCCCCACCACTGGTGGACCAGTTCGTGAATCATTACCTCACCGGGAATGGCTCCCTTGTCCCTGTCATTCAGATTCGCCGCAGTAAAATCCGCCTCGTCCAGCAGGCTGGCTCCGTCCGTGGCATAACCTCCGCCGGAAACCCGGCTCTGAATGAGCTTGAGGGTGCCGCCCGTGCCGAAGGACAGGGAACCATAATTCTCTGTGCAGTAATCTATCACCGCTTGTACAGCCTCCACTGCTTTGGCGGACTCCATCACAGCCTGATGCCTGCGACCATAATAAAATTCTATAGTGATACCACCAGCCTGGATCTCCCGGCATATGTAATCCCCGGCATAGAGAATGCCTCCCACGCCGTTATCCTCATAGCGCCATACTGCGGTTCCATCCTCATTCTTCGCCACATTCTCCGCCCGGCTTTCCCCAAAGGGGATCACTGTCATATGACTGGGCAGGGTAATTTCCACCGTTGTGGGATACATCCCCTGATCCGGCAGTACATTCATCAGGCGGGGCGCCAAGGCCGCGTTTTCCAGACACAGGTACTCTGCACTGATCTCCGCTCTGCCCTGAAAGGCGGAAGTATTGCAATCCTCACGGGGGAATCCGCCATACTCCACCACCAGTTCTACCATTTCCTCCGCCGGGATGGCAACCTCCAGCATAGCCTCGTTATATTCCTGATACTCCCCCAGGTCAAAAGGCGTCTCCACCCCGTTTGCACGGACGGAAGAAATGGTATAACCCGGGTTTACGCCAAATGCCACCAGCTGAGTCTGACCGGAGGTATTCTGAAGCTGATAGGCGGCCCTTCCCGTTACGGTGCCGTCATCCGTATCCGGGTATACCCAGGCAAAGCGGCGGGAGCAGGTAACTCCTTCCAGATAAGGCATTTCATAAAAGGACATAACCGTTTGATCCGGGTTGCTGTGGTCCACCATGGGCTGAGAAGCAAAGGCCATACCGGAACAAACAAGGAGCACCAAGGCAATCACCGGGCGATACCACCGCCGAAGGCTGCGGCACAGAGAGCCAAAAAGCCCCTTCCCGTACTGCCGGATGCCAAGCCAGGACAGCGTCCAAATCCCGGAAAGGGCCGCCAGCCAGGTCAGGCGCATATAAGCCACGGAACGAAAAATCCGAAAGTTGGAAAAGTCGTCCGACAATGCCCACACACAGGGGTTCAGCCAGCACAGCTGCCAGTCATCCGCCCAAACAGTGAGACTAAGACCTCCAAAGGCAGCAAACAGCACCAGGGACAAGTCCACCCGTCTGGTAAACTGATAGGCGGAGGCTGCACTCAAAATGCCAAGGGGCAGAGCAAGTCCCATAAACAACAGGTATGCCAAAACATAATCCGTACTGTCAAACACAGAGCCGATCATTCTCCAGCTGACAGGCAGCCAGACCAGCATGGTGATACCCACTGTCAGCAACGCTGCTGCAGTGAGGGCCAGCAGACGCACCAAGGCCATACACAGCGGTGAAACCACCGCATCCATAAGCTCATCTGCCCGGCTGCGGCCTGCCCGGTCCAGCTCAAACACCCCAAGCAGGCCAAACAAAATGCCCCCCACAACACCGCCGGCCAAAGCCGGATTGGCCAGGTACATGGAAAGCATGGTACTGGATGCAGCCGGCTTATATAAAGTCAGCCCAGCAAGAGGGGACAAAACCGTCAAAAAAACCATCAGCCAGGTAAGAGGGCTTTGCAGGAGCCGTCCCAATTCCAAGGGAAACAGTCGAATTCTTTTCATTTTGCCACCTCCCTGGAAATCAGATAAAGATAAGCATCCTCCAGCGAGGGCTCCGACGGCTGGGCACAAGCCGGAAGAGTGTCTGCAACCGCCCGGCACCGGATACCCTGACTGGTGTTCACCCGGGCCGTTATATGCAGTCCCTGCTCCCAAACAGCCTCCTGTTCCCAAAAAACACCCACATGCCCCATTGCTGCCTGAATCAGCTGCGCAGGAGTGCCCACAAACAGAATTCTGCCATGATTTATGACCACAAGCTGGTCACACACTGACTGTACGTCCTCTATGATATGAGTGGACAGCAGCACCAGACGATTCTGCGCCGTCCTGGAAAACAGATTCCGAAAGTGGATACGCTCCTCCGGGTCAAGACCCACTGTGGGTTCGTCAAAGATCAAAAAGGAGGGATTTCCCAGCAGCGCCTGGGCGATACCCACCCGCTGACGCTGGCCCCCTGACAGGGTGCGTATCCTGGCATTTGCCTTCTCCTCCAGGTTGACAGCCAAAATTGCCTCCCGAATTCCACCTTTGGGGTCCCGCAGTCCCTTCAGTGCAGCCATGTAGTCCAGAAATTGTGCTACAGTCAATTCATCAAACAATCCAAAGTCCTGTGGCAGATAACCCAGCCGTGCCTTCAGCAGCTGCTCCGTTGAGCGGTCCGTTTTAGTCAGACTGTGTCCGTCCACCAAAATCGACCCGGAGGTTGGTATCAAAGCGGCCACCAAAAGCTTCATCAAGGTGGATTTCCCCGCGCCGTTTGGCCCCAGCAGACCAATGAGGCTGGGCGCATTAAGCTCCAGATTGAGCTCCTTCAGTGCCTGCTTCCCGTTTGGATAGGTCATGCTTACGTTTTGAATGCTAATTTTCATCCTATCAGTATCCTTTCTTTTTGAGATTGCATACAGGATACCAACGTAATATGAAACTGGCTTGAAGATTGTATGTGTTTTGTGTGGAGATTATTCAAATAGCACAGTTGCCCGCACTCCATCCTCTGTGTTTTCAATCGCGCAGGAAGCGTGATGACGCTCCAAAATCATCTTCACCAGATACAGCCCCAGACCGTTTCCTCCAGTGCTGCGGTTTCGGGAGCCCTCCTCACGGTAAAAGGCCTCAAAGAGATGGGGAAGGGCCTCCTTACGGATATGCCCGCCAGAATTTTCCACCGTCAGCCCCGGACGGCCCTGCAGCCTTCCGCACCACACACGAATCTGTGCCTTCTCCGGAGAATAACAGGATGCGTTGGAGAGCAGATTTCCAATGACCTTCCCCAGCAGAGAGGCATCCCCGGTCACAGTGACCTCCGGCGACAAAGAGGATGTCAGCTGTTGTCCGCGCTGTTCCAGCAGTCCGCTGTAAAACATCAGCTGTCCCTTAATCAGGGCAGACAGCTCCACAGGCTCCTGCCTGACGGTTACTGCGCCACTCTCCATGCGGGAGATGGTAAGCATCTCCTGGATTAAATTTTCCATCCTGCCCGTGGCCTGGAGGGAGCGAAGCAGATACTTATCCCGGTTCCGGTACACGCCCACCCCCTCCAGCATGCCTGTCAGCTGTCCCTTCAAAATTGTAACCGGCGTTTTCAGTTCATGGGAAACTGCGGAAAAAAAGGCCATCCGCCGACGATCCAGCTCCCGCTCCTGCTCCACCTCCCCGCGCAGGGCATCATTTGCGGCCTCCAGCTCCTGCAAGGCAGTGGACAACCGCCGCGACATCTGATCCAGACTGCGGCCCAGCTTCCCGATCTCATCCCGGCGTTGTTCCCCACATTCCCAGTTAAAGTCCAGCTCCGCCATTTTGCCCGCAATTCCGCTGAGACGCACAATGGGGCGGGTAATGTAGCGAGAGTACACAAACGCGCACAGCAGAGAAAGGACAAGCAGCACCAAAAGCAGCCACGGAGCCATCTGCACCAGCGCCCGCACTGCCAGATTTTCTGCCTCCATGCGGGGAGTGACGTAGAGAGTATAAAGCTCCGTTTGGTCAGCAAACCTTACATCAGCCGTGATAGTAGTCTGCTCAGACATGGTAACGGTCACTGCGTTTTCCCCGCCGCCTGTGTCCGCGGCCCAGGTGACGGCTGAATAAGCTCCATCGTAAATGCCATCCCCGGCAGCTGTTACCGCCGTTGACGTATCCTCATATACCGGCCGGAGAGCAAGCAGAGAGCTTGTATCTGCGGCCATGCCGTCAGGTCCAGCCAGCATGGCATCCGCTCCAGAGGTACGGATAAACTCGTCAAGCAAAGGTCCACAGTCCTCAAGGATGGTTTCCTCCATCCTGCCCACAAGAGCATTCACCTGCCGCTCCAGGTCCTCGTTGATCACAGCAGTATAAGTGATAGGCGTGGCCCAGGCAATCAAACCAAAGGTAATTGCTCCAGCACAGAGCAGGATAATGGCGGTGATCAGGAAAACCCGGGCCGTGAGGCTTTCACCGAAGCTCTTTCGCAACACGATAGCCCACCCCCCTTACCGTCTCCACGTAGTCCCGCTCCAGCTTGTGCCGAAGGTTTTTAATATGGCTGTCCACCACGCGCTCGTCCCCATAGAAATCATAGCCCCAGAGCTTGGCCAGCAGCATCTCTCTGGTAAACACACGCCCAGGTGCGGCCAAAAAAGTATAGAGCAGCTCAAATTCCCGGGCAGTCAATTCCAGCAGCCTTCCTTCCAAAATAACTTCTCTGGTTTCCAGGTTGATTTCCAGGTCCCGGTAACGCAGGCAGCTTTCTTCCTTCCCTTTGGCGCTTCTGCGGAGAATGACCCGTATCTTCTCCAGCAGCACAGGCACAGAAAAGGGCTTCGTCACATAATCGTCAATATCCAGGCCAAAGCCGCGCAGCGCATGCTCCTCCCCCTCCAAAGCCGTAAGCATCATGATAGGAACCTGAGACTGTCCACGGATCACTTCACATACGCCAAAGCCGTCAATTTTCGGCAGCATGACATCCAGCAAAACAAGATCAAATGTATGGGCTTGAAACAAGGTAAGAGCCGTCACGCCGTCCTGCGCAACAGCAGTCTCATACCCGGCATCCCTGAGATAAGTACAAAGCAATTCCTGAATATCAGGCTCATCTTCCACAATCAGAATATTTTTCATAAACAATCACCCTACTGGAATATAACATGGAAATGTGAATTTATTGTGGAGAATCTCCCACAAACAGTCTCCAGGCGCAAAAATCCCCGGCAGATTCTGCCGAAGCAGTCTCTGCCGGGGATTTGGTAGCATCCTGAAAACAATTCCATTCAATTTTCCCCAAGGCCCAGCCTGTTAATAGCTGAAAAAATCGCTCTCACAGAGGCCCTGGTGATATTGGAGCTCACGCCCACGCCGTAGGTAACGCGTCCGTCATCCGCATCCAGCAGATGAATGTAAGCAGCCGCCTGGGAATTAGAGCCGCTCTGCAGCGCATGCTCCTCATAGTCCAAAACCTTGATGGAAATTCCAAGCTCCTGAGCCAGCCCCCTCTGTACAGCGTCAATGGGCCCGTTCCCTACAGCCTCAAAGAATTTTTCCTTCCCGTGATCCGTGTATACCACCGTCACTCTGGTGTCAAACTCGGTCTTCACAGAACCGCTCAGATCATCTATCCGCAGTCTGCGGAAATGAATCGGTTCCTTTCGATTCAAATATTCCTCCCTGAATTTCTCCATAATCTCATCCGGAGAAACCTCTCCCTGCTTCTCGGAAAGAGTTTGAATCACATTGGCAAACTCCTTGTGCATACCCTTTGGAAGCTTAAAGCCGAAATAGGAATCCATCACAAAGGCTACGCCGCCCTTGCCGGACTGAGAATTGATACGCACGATGGGCTCGTATTCTCTTCCGATGTCCGCAGGATCAATGGGCAGATACGGCACCTGCCAGATATCGCTGCCCCGCTCCTTCATGGCATGAATTCCCTTGTTGATCGCATCCTGATGGGAGCCGGAAAACGCGGTGAAAACCAGCTTGCCCGCATAGGGATGTCTGGGATGTATGGGCAGCTTACAGCAGCGCTCGTATATCTCAATAATTTCATTGATATGCTCAATATTCAGCCCCGGATCAATCCCCTGGGAGAACATATTATAGGCAAGATTCAAAATATCTACATTTCCGGTTCTCTCACCGTTGCCAAAAAGGGTGCCCTCCACTCTGTCCGCGCCCGCCAAAAGGGCAAGCTCCGCACTGGCTACGCCGGTTCCCCTGTCGTTGTGGGGGTGGACGCTGACCACAATGCTTTCCCGATTGTTCAGATGGCCGATCATCCATTCTATCTGATCCGCATACACATTGGGTGTGTTCATTTCCACCGTGGATGGAAGATTGATGATCATAGGAGCCTTTGGTGTAGGCTTCCATTCTGCTGAAACCGCATTACAGATTTCCAGGGCGTAATCAAGCTCCGTGCCCGTAAAGCTTTCCGGTGAATACTCCAGAATAATTTTGCCGGGAAATTTCTCTGCCCGTTCCTTTACCATTTTCGTGCCGTTCACGGCAATCTCCGTAATGTGCTCCCTGTCCATGTGGAACACTACATCCCGCTGTAAGGTGGATGTGGAATTATAGATATGCACAATGGCCTGCTTACAGCCCTCAATCGCCTCAAAGGTGCGGTCAATCAGCTCCTCCCTGCACTGGGTGAGCACCTGCACCACCACATCGTCGGGAATCAGTCTGCGGTCCACCAGCTGGCGCAGGAAGTCAAATTCAATCTGGCTTGCCGCCGGAAATCCGATCTCAATTTCACGGAAGCCAAGCTTGATCAGATACTGGAACATTTCGATCTTTTCTTCCACCACCATGGGATCAATCAACGCCTGATTTCCGTCCCTCAAATCCACACTGCACCATACCGGAGCCTTGGTGATCTCCCTCTCCGGCCATTTGCGCTCCGGATAATGTACCACAGGATTTTTGCGGTATCTTTTATAATTCAACATTTACGGCTTCTTCCTTTCCAGACCTCTATTCCCCAAGACCGCTTTCCACAGCGTCAACCAGCGCCTTAAGCGCTTCCTCCTCATCATCCCCTTCACACACAAATTCAATTTCATCTCCACATTTCACGCAAGCCCCCAGCACGCTCAAAACGCTTTTGGCATTGGCTGTGCTGCCCTTAAATGAAAATGTGATCAACGACTTAAACTGCATTGCTTCTTTGCACAAAATTCCTGCCGGTCTCAGGTGCAAGCCAGTCGGGTTTTTGATAAATACTTTCTGACTTACCATAATGCTATCCCTCCACTTTCTTTTGCTTATCTTAACTATAGCACGGTTCAAATTTTCTGTCAAAACATTACGTCCTGAATCAGATTCGCCAGCTTCTCCGCCTCAGCCTGTATCACCTGCAGATCCTTGCCCTCTATCATGACCCGAACTAAAGGCTCTGTGCCTGAGGGGCGTATCAGCACTCTTCCCTGTCCCTCAAATTTTTTCTCGATTTCCTCTATGGCCTTCGCGATGACGGGATATTCCATATACTTATCCTTCTTGTGGTTTGCCACCCGGGCATTTACAAGAGCCTGTGGAAGCACCTCCATAATACCGGCAAGCTCAGACAGGCTTTTTCCGGTTTCCACCATAACCTGAAGCAGATGCAGCGCACTCAGGAGTCCGTCCCCGGTGGTATTTTCATCCAGGAAGATAATATGTCCCGACTGCTCTCCTCCAAGGCTGGCTCCGATTTCTTTCATGCGTTCCAAAACATACCTGTCTCCTACCTTTGTCTGCTCCATGTTCAGGCCGCATCTCTCACCCATGAGGAAAAATCCCAGATTGCTCATAACGGTGGCCACAATGGTGTCTTTTTTCAGCTTTCCCTGGCTTTTCATATAGTTGCCCACAATAGCCATAATCTGATCCCCGTCCACAACCTTGCCGTTCTCATCCACAGCCAAAAGCCTGTCGGCGTCTCCGTCAAATGCCAGCCCCACCGCTGCCTTTTCAAAAACCACTCTGGCCTGCAGCTCTTCCATATGAGTGGAGCCGCAGTTTGCATTGATATTGGTGCCGTCCGGGCTGTTGTGGATTGGCACTACGTCCCCTCCCAATTCCTTTAAGGCCTCCACAGAGGTGTAAAAAGAGGCGCCCTCCGCGCAATCCACTACGATCTTCATGCCCTCCAGATTTACATTCACCGACTGAACAGCATGATTGATGTACTCCTCCCTGGCGTCCGTGCGGTATTTGATCTTGCCGACGCCGGGCCCTATGGGAAACTCAATCCCACGCATCCCGTCCCGGATCACAGCCTCTATCTCATCCTCCAGGGCATCCGGAAGCTTATATCCGTTTCCGTCAAAGAATTTAATGCCGTTAAATTCCACCGGATTATGGGATGCAGAAATCACCACTCCCGCATCCACCTTGTACTTTTGCGTCAGATATGCCACCGCAGGGGTGGGAAGCACTCCCACATAAATACAGTTGGCTCCTACTGAGCAGGCGCCCGCCATCAGCGCATTCGACAGCATATCTCCTGAAATACGGGTGTCACACCCCACCATAATAGTTGGCTTATGCTTTTTTTCCTTTGTCAAAACATATGCGCCTGCCTGCCCCAGCTGCATGGCAAGCAGTGGAGTAAGCTCCTCGTTGGCAATTCCTCTTACTCCGTCTGTCCCAAATAATCTAGCCATCCTTTTTCCTCGTTTCCGGTGCTTCCACCTTCTTTATTGCTCTTCCAGTCTCGTAACCACCACTCTCGCATAGACCCGGCTTTCCAGGTTGACTTCCTCCGCCAGATCAAAGGTGATGGGTATGAAATAGGTTCCCGGGGAGAGCTCCTCCCTTTCCTCATCTGCCATCCATGCCCCGATATCCACGGTGCCCCTCACCGCACTCTCCTCCAGAGGCGTGATGTAGGCATCCAGTCCGTACACATTCAGGGTGTATGTGGTGTAATCCTCCTGCAGCTGTACATCCACACCTTCGGGAGCATTCACAAGACTGATGTTTTCTGCCGGTATCTCCAGTGTTTTTTCTACCTGAGGTTCAATGTAAACTGTAGCGGTTACTCTGCCGTTATAGCTGCTGTCCGCCAGACTCACATTTTCGGGCAGGTAGTCTCTGATATCAATGGTTTTCACAAAATTTTCTGTTGCACCGGAGATATCTAATTCCTCCTCCGGGATGCTGATCCTGCTTATGCCTGACAGCGTATAAGCCGAACCGGCGATCTGTATGGAAGCGGGACTGCTCTCCGTCACACCGGTGACAAGATATCCCTCCTGGGGCTCACCAGCTACGTTCAGCTCTATGGGAACTGTCTTTACGGCAAGTATCTCCACCTCTATGCGTACATAGCTTACATTCTTCCTTACGCTGGCGGAGTCCACCAGATTCCCGTCCCCATCATAAAGCTGCACATCTACGTTGGCGGACAGGCTGTTTGTGGCTCCTGTCACATCAATTTCCACTGCAGCATAGCTGATGCTTTCTATGACAGATTCCGGCCCGGTCACCTCAATCAGGGTTTGGTCAGGCGTTGCGCTTGCCACCATATAGCCGTCTGCCACCTCGCCCACCGTATTGGTCTGCAGCCTTACCCACTTGCTGCTCTTGTCCTCCACACTCAGGCGTACAGCGTCGTGATCCCCCTCAATGCTGTCTATCTCATAGTTTACCGAATAGGTAATCGCCACCGTATTAATGTCCGTCAGCTTACTAATGTCAGCCTCTGCCACAATATCGGAAGCGCGCAGCTGCTCCCGGATGCTTCGGGGTGCGCTGACCGTCACATTTACGGAATCCGTGTTGTCCAAAACCTCATAAACCTTGTTTTCCTCGTCCAGAAGCTCCGTATTGGTCAGCCTTACCGTGATATTGTTAAAACGTATGGTTCCGATGGGGTCATCGATCTGCACAACCAGAAACCACAGAATAAAGGCAAGTATCAGGGATACAAGCTTCAGACCCCAGTTTTTAAATATTTTTTTTCTCATCAGCGGTCCTGCTCCTTCCCTTCCAGATACGCTTGCTCTTTGCCTTCTCCTCCCCGTCTTTATTTAAAATTTGCTGCAGACGTTTTTTCAGTCCCTCCGCATCCAGATTCCGGGACAGCTCTCCCTCGTAGGCCACGCTGATGCCGCCAGTCTCCTCGGACACGATCACTGTGAGCGAATCCGACACCTCTGAAATCCCAACTCCCGCCCTGTGTCTGGTGCCAAGCTCCTTGCTCAGTCCCATATTGTCGGAAAGGGGCAGATAACAGGTGGCAGAGGTGATTCGGTTTCCACGGATAATCACCGCGCCGTCATGCAGAGGCGTATTATGCTCGAAAATATTAATCAAAAGCTGGCTTGTAACAATTCCGTCCACATCGATTCCCGTGCGTTCATAATCCCGCAGGGACACATTCTGCTCTATCACGATCAGGGCTCCCGTCTTGACCTTGCCCATCTCCACACAGGCCTTGGTTATCTCGTTAATGGTTTTTTGGGAGAACAGCTCCTGTGTCCCGCGCCTGGAATCAAAGGGAAGCACTGAAGTGAGCAGATTCTTTTTGCCCAGCTCCTCCAGAGCATGGCGCAGCTCCGGCTGAAGCACCACAATCAGCGCCGTTACCGCAAAGGTCAGCACATTCTGCGCCATCCACAGAATTGTGGACATATTTGCCAGATATGCCAGAAGCAGAAACACAAGGATCACGATCAATCCCTTCATCAGCTGCCATGCCCTTGTGGTCTTCATCCAGACTAAAATATAATACAACAAAAAGGCGATAATCAAGATTTCTACGAAATCGCTTATCCCCATTGTTGTCTTATATACACTAAAATCTCTTAAGTGATCAACTACTGTCTCAAACCACTGCATTGCCTATCATTCCCTGCTATTTATTTTCAGAACAATTCCTCGTAATCATCCGTATTCTCCTCGGTCATATTGCTGTTAATGGTTACGCTCCTGCCCGTTCTGGCATCATTTCTATGTGTCCCCGGTCTTTGGCCCCTTCCCTCATCCCGGTGCGCTCCCTGCGCCGTCCGCTCCTGCCCCGTGGAAATTCTCTCCGTAGTCACATTTCTGGTTCTCTGTCCGGAAACGGTTCTGGCGCCCGCTGCAGACGTTCTGCCCGGGGCGGCTCCGGTACGCCTCTGGGGATTGATTTTCTTCACCGTTTTGGAAGGCGCAGTCACTGTCATCTTGGGTACGGCCTTCACATAGTAATAGTATTCATCATCCTCAAACTGCACCTTTTCTGTCCGGCTGTAATCCACACAAAACCGGAAAAACTCTATGATTTTTGCCACCACCACAGCCGCGATTTCTCCCACCACTGCACCCAGCAGAGAAATATTGAGATCATACATCAAATCCCCTACCAGAAGTATGACCAGATTCATCATAACACCGGCAATCATGGCAATGGTCCAGCAGTGGTCCACCGCCATCCTGCGTATCAAATATACCACAATCACAGTGATGGCAAATGCCGCTATCACCACAAACATCTCCTGATTACCCAGGATTCCGTCAATAATCAGCCTGAGCTTTGCGGTGGCCTCCTCTGCGCCCATAGTGCTTATGGTAGATGCGCTGCCGGACACGGTAAGAAGCAGATAATATACCACTACACCGCAGCTGACAGATATAGCGGACGCAGGCGTCCCCAAAAGTCCCATAGCCACAGGCATGATATAAGGCACCTGCAGTACAAACAAAAACGGCGTCAGCACCGCCACAATGGCCTCCTTGTGGCAAATCCTGAAAAACAGAAGAAACAGCAGCAGATAGACACACAGCCCTATGGCCGCAATCTCCAGGGACAACGCGTACATATGAGCCAGACTGAACAATGCCGCAAACAAAACAATGCTTCCCATTGGAAGGAAGGAGCACAAGAGCGACACAATCAGAACAATGGCTATATTATCCAGCTGCGTCATATATCCCAGCTGTCCGTTCAGGGTATTCAGCACCAAAAAAGCCAGCAGAAACTTCAAAATCGGCAGAATAAAAAATTCATTTTTACTGTAAAACAGCTTTAGTTTTTCTCTAAATTCCAGTAAACCAGTCATTCTTTCCTCCAGGTAAGCCTAAAATGCCTCACTCGTTGTAAAGCGAATTGAGCTTTTTCAGGTTGTGATAATAACATTTCAGGCTTTTCTTTGCTTTAGAATATCGGTAAGAATACAGAATATAAGAAATCACTCCATATCCTGCCACCGTAATCCCGTAGTACAAAAGCACGGTCTGGGCAAACTCGATCAGATTCATGTTATAAATATCCTGCATGAAAATTTCAAAGTCATAGAACACAAACAGTGCAAATATAATGGCAAAGGCCACGGTGGCGCAGAAAATGGATTTCAGCACCTGCAGGCCGATATAATCGCTGCGAAAATATCTGCCTATAGCCACATTCTCCCGTCCTTCATTTTGTTCATAGGATGCCATTTTTGTCATCAAAATAATACGTTCTTCGTTCAGCATGATAATTTCTCCGTTTATAAATACCGCATTCTCGGGTTTTCCCGGTCAACAGGCTCCCGCTTAACCTCCTTGGGTTTATTGCTCTCCAAAATATTCTTAAAGCCCTTGGTCATGTCAAATTTGCATTTTTCGCAAAATCTGCCGCAGCGGATAGGCGCCCCGCAGACCTCGCAGGTCAGGAAAATAGGAGAATCCTCCGTCACCTCCAGCCGCTCCTCCCGAAGCCACTGCCTGATCTGGGAGGGCTCCACATCGCATGCCTTCGATACCTCAGGAATGCCCACTCCAGGATGACTGCGTATATACTCCTTCACCTCCTGAAATTTGCCCTCAAGAGATTCCCTGCAGGCCTGGCACAAGACAGGCCCCGCCACATAGTTAAATATCCTTCCGCATCCTCTGCAATTCCTAATATCCATAAAACGCCCCATTTCTGCGCTGCTTCTCTGTGCCGCTTATTGCACCCCGCACCGCTTTCTTAAATCCCAGCGCCGCCGGCAAGTGTAAGAAAGTAAACCTTCTCCACCCCATGTTCTTTCAATACTCTGGCCGCCTCCTCTACGGTACTGCCGGTAGTGTAAATGTCATCTATAATTATAATCGTACTTAATTTTACATCATTTTGGCATATATGGAAAGCCTTTTTCAAATTATTTTGCCTTTCTTTCGGATTTTGGCTCTTTAAGGGAGCCGTGTTTTTCACTCTCTTTAAAAGATTTTCATACACAGGCAGCCCGGCACAGCGTCCCAGAGCTCTGGCTAAAAGCGCCGCCTGATTATATCCCCGCCTGCGGATCCTTTTTTTGTGGAGGGGAATAGGCACAAGGGCATCCGGCGCTGCCCCTCGTATGAATCCGCCCAGCCATTTCCACATTTCCTCTCCGTAAAAGTCCGCATACTCCTGCCGTTTTCCGTATTTGAAGCGGTATAGAGAGGCAGCGGCGCTCTCATACTCATAGAGTGCCCTGCCCCGTATGTAACTGCGTTTTTTCCCTTTGCAGCTGCCGCAGTAATCTCCTTCTTCCAGAAGCTTTTTTCCACAGCACATGCACCAGGGCGGTGTGATAAGCTTAAACTTCGGCACACACTCCGCACATATTTTTTCTCCGTAAGGCTGTACAATGCGGTCGCACACAGGGCACCTTAAGGGAAACAGAAGCTGTCTTGCCTGTTTTCCCGCCGTACTGCAAAGCAAATACCATTTTGTTTCTTTTCTGTTTTTCACAGTCCCTCTTTCGGGCCTTCTCCGAAACTTCCCTGCGCCTCCAGGTTCCCCTTCCATTCCCGGATGCGCTGGGACAATGCTGTGTAACGCTTGTTTTCACTTTCGTTGGCAATCATCTCTCTGACTGTATCACTGCTGCCCAATATAGTGACACAGCTTTTGGCACGGGTGATGCCTGTGTAGAGGAGATTACGGTTAAATAAAAGCCTCGGCCCCCCTAGAAGAGGCATAATCACCGCAGGATACTCGCTCCCCTGTGCCTTGTGTATGGTTATGGCGTAGGACAGTTCCAGCTCCTCCAGCAGAGAAAACGGATAGGTCACTCTCCTGTGCTCGTCAAATTCCACCACCAAGCTTGCCGCCCCTTCGTTGATCTCCAAAATTCTGCCCATATCTCCGTTGAATACCCCCGTGCCCCTGTCAATGGGAATGCCATAACGGCTGACAATCTCCCACTCCAGCTGATAATTATTCCTGATCTGCATCACCTTATCGCCTTCTCTGTACAGCGTGCTGCCGCTAAGGTGCTCTTTTTTTCGGGGGTCAGGCGGATTTAAATATCTCTGCAGAATGCCGTTTAAGGTTTCGCAGCCCAGGCTTCCCTTTCTCATGGGGGTCAACACCTGTATGTCGAAGGGCTCTGCTTCCACATATCCCGGCAGCTTATCCTGAATCAGCTGTATCATATGCTTATATATGACATTAACGTCCCTTCTTTCCAGCAGGAAAAAATCCCGGGATTTATTGTCCAGGGCAATCTGCTCTCCCTTGTTAATCCGGTGGGCGTTCACCACAATATCGCTTCTTTCCGCCTGCCGGAATATTTTCTGCAGCACCACCATGGGAAAGGCCCTGCTGCTCATCACATCCCTGAGCACCTGCCCCGGCCCCACGCTGGGAAGCTGGTTTACATCCCCTACCAGAATTAGTCTGGTGCCTGGCATCACCGCTCTGAGCAGGGACTGGAAAAGGTGGATATCCACCATGGACATCTCATCTATAATCACCACATCCGCCTCCAGCGGGTTTTGCTCATTTTTTTCAAATTTTGCTCTTCCTCCGTCCTGGTCCGACAACGCGCTGTTTAGCTCCAGCAGCCGGTGTATGGTTCTGGCCTCAAAGCCTGTGGCCTCAGTCATCCGCTTGGCCGCCCTGCCCGTGGGCGCCGCCAGAAAAATGTCCAGCCCCTCTGCCTCGAAATAGCGGATCATCATATTGATGGTAGTGGTTTTCCCCGTGCCGGGCCCTCCTGAAAGGATAAAAAGTCCATTTTGTATACATTCCATCACTGCCTTCAGCTGAAGCCCGTCAAGCTCCATCTGCAGCTCCCCGGCCTGCTTTTTAAGCCGCCTTAGAACAGCCTCCTCCCCGGAAGACGTCTGCCCCTCCATCATGGGAATATTCAGCTCATGAAGCATTCTTGCGCAGTTCAATTCCGCATAATAATAGGAGGCGGCGAACACATTCTCCCCCTTGATCACCAGCTTTTTGTCCATCATCAGGTTTTCCGCCTGTGGACGGATATTCTCTTTGCTTACTCCAAGTAATATATGCGCTCTCTCAAGCAGAATATTCATGGGAAGATAGCAGTGTCCCTCTCCTGCAGCCTGCAGCAGCGAATACAAAAGTCCGCTGCGGATTCTATAATCGGAATCCGTGTGAATCCCGATTTTGGCAGCAATCTCATCTGCAATTTTAAAGCCGACGCCGTTTATATCCTCAGCCAGTCTGTACGGGTTTTCCTTTAAAATACGGTAAAGGTCACTCCCATATGCATCGTAAATTTTCACCGCCAGGGTATTGGATATGCCGTACTGCTGCAGATAGACAAGGGCTTCCCGAAGCTCCCTTTTCTCCTCCATCTGCACGGCTATTTCCATAGCCTTCCGTTCACTGATACCCTTGATCTCCGCAAGCCGCTCCGGCTCCTCCTCTATAATCCGAAAGGTATCGCTGCCGAATTTCTTTACGATCCGTGCCGCCAGGGCTGCTCCCACTCCCTTCACAGCTCCTGAGCCCAGATAACGTTCCATGCTCACACTGTCCTTTGGCGCCGTCACCTGGTAGGCACTGATCTTAAACTGGCTTCCATACACGGGGTGCTCTACAAGCTCTCCCTGAGCCGTTATGTTTTCCCCCTGGGCCAGTCCTCTGCACATGCCTACACAGGTGATCTCTTCCCCCTCCGCCGCCAGATTCATCACCGTATATCCGTTTTCTTTGTTTTGGAAAATAATGTGCTCCACATATCCGTTTACTGTTTCCATATCCCGTCTTTCACCCTGCCGTTTCGCGGCGTTCGCCGAATAGACGCGCAGACGCGTCCCCTGGCTCACTGCCCGTGGGAATAAAGAAAGCTGCCGATAACAGCAGCTTAAAAAAATAATCTATAAATCATAGTTGCGCTTCATCTGTTCATAAAGCATCTGCGCAAGGCCAAGGCTGTTCTGCTCCACAGACTCCGACGCGATATTTTGTATCATCTGATCCTTATAGAAATCCACCATGGAGGAGGTGGAACCGGATGTGCTTTCGCTTTCCGGGATGGTATCCATCATTTCCTTAAACATCTGCTCCAGAAAATACGCCTCAAATTGTTTGCAGGCATCCATCAGCTCTTCATCGTTCGCCTGGGAGTAATCCGTTTTCAGCTGATTCTCCAGCTTAGAAGCGGTCTGATTGGAGGCATCGGCATAAATGTCACTGTACATAGAAGTAATACTGCTGATATCCATTTCTTCCTGCCTCCTTATCTTCTCAGATTGTTAGCCTGCTGCAGCATCTCGTCCGAGGCTGTGATTGCCTTTGAATTCAGCTCATAGGCCCGCTGCGCCACAATCATATTTACCATCTCATCTACCACCTGCACGTTGGAGCTCTCCAGATAGCCCTGTATGACGGTGCTTCTCTCCACTATATTGCTGGTGGCCTCGTTGATGGCCTGTCCGCTGGCAGCAGTAACCGCATAAAGGCTTTCTCCCATTTTTTCCAAACCGTTCGGATTGTTAAACTGGAACACACCGATGGTGATGCCGATGGGCTGCAGGTTCTCATTGGCATCCGGATAATATAAGCTTCCGTCCTCGCCTACAGTAATGTCGCTCACAATATAATTGTTCCCCAAAATGATAGGGTTTCCGGCTGTGCTGAGCACAGGGAGCCCATCTGTAGTAGCCAGCATATTGCCGTTGGCCGCCAGGGTAAACTGCAGATTGCCGTTTCTTGTGTAATAGGTATTGCCGTCCTCTCCCCGCACGGCAAAGAATCCTTTTCCATCAATGGCAAAGGCCGTGGAGCTTTCCGAAGCCACGAGATTTCCCTGGGTAAAAATGGAAGAAATGGACGCATTGCGCACTCCCAGTCCCACCTGCGCTCCCACAGGCTTGTTTTCGCCGTTTGCGCTTGTAGTCTCAGTCTGAATATTCTGATAGAGCAGGCTTTTGAATTCATTTACCTGGGTCTTATAGCCCTGGGTATTCACATTTGCCAGGTTGTTCGCAATTGTGTCAACGTTTGTCTGCTGCGCAATCATACCGGTTGCTGCTGTCCATAAACTACGTACCATATTGTTTCTCCTTTTTGGTGTCCTTTATCCTTAGGTTTATTGTACTCTTCCCAGCTGATTTACGGCAATCTCAAGAGAGCTGTCATAGGTCTGCACGATTTTCTGATTACTCTCATAGGCCCGGGTAATGCTGATCAGATTTACCATTTCCGACACGATCTGGACATTTGCCATTTCAAGATAGCCGGAATTTACCTCTGCATCGGAATTGATGATCTCAGCACCTTCCACAGGCTGAAAATAGGTTTCTCCATATTTTTCCAGATAGTCATAGTCGGCAAAGTCCACCACCTGAATCTGCGCCACACGGGTGCCGTTCTGGCTGATATTGCCGTCGCTGTCAATTTCAGAATCCAGAAGAGTGTTCAGCTGGATTCTGCGGTTCTGGGTATCCAGAACATAGTCTCCGTCCTGGGTCACCAGATAGCCCTCTCTGGTCAGCGTAAACTGACCGGCTCTGGTATACTTTGTGGAGGTCTCCCCCGCCTTGGTGGTATATTCAATGACGAAAAAGCCGTCTCCTGACAATGCAAGGTCATAAGTGTTTCCGGTGACCCGGAAAGACCCCTGGCTGTAGTCCGTGTAGTTTTCACCAATCATTACACCGGGATTGTTGATACCGGTTCTCTGCACATTCTGAACGCCAACGGAGGCGTCCTTGATCTTTACCGTGAGAATGTCGTCAAAGGACTGGCTGGTGGAGCCTTCCTTCTTAAATCCCACCGTGGAGGCATTGGCCAGATTATTGGTGAGAATATCCATTCTGTTTTGTTCGTTTATCAGGCCCGTGTAGGCCGTGTACAATCCCTTCAGCATAAAACGTCTCCTCTTCTCAGTTCTCCCGGTAGCCTGCCAAAAATTCGACATATCTTCCGGTGCCGATGGCAACTGCCGTCATAGGGTCCTCAGCAGTCATGGTGTTGATGCCTGTCTTGGCCGAAATCAAATCCTCCAGACCCCGAAGCAGGCTTCCGCCTCCTGTAAGCACAATGCCCCTGTCCGCAATATCCGCAGCCAGCTCCGGAGGCGTCTTTTCCAAAACGCTGTGTATGGTCTCCACAATCTGTGCGGTGGTTTCCCTGAGGGCTTCCTCCGTCTCCTCAGAGGACACCTTGACGGTCTTTGGAAGACCAGTTACCAGGTTCCGCCCCCTCACGTCCATATAATCCACTTCCGGCCGCTTGTAAGCCGACCCGATTTTAATCTTCAGATCCTCTGCCGTTCTTTCTCCGATCAGAAGATTATGTTTTTTCCGCATATAGCGGACAATGGCTTCGTCAAAATCATCTCCCGCAATTTTAATAGAAGCGCTGACCACCGTGCCGCCCAGAGAAATCACAGCAATGTCGGAGGTTCCTCCCCCGATATCCACGATCATGTTTCCACAGGGCTTAGAAATGTCTATGCCTGCACCGATGGCTGCGGCAATGGGCTCCTCAATGATGGACACCTCTCTTGCCCCCGCCTGATAGGTCGCATCCTCAACAGCCTTCTTTTCCACCTCCGTCACACCGCTGGGCACACACACCGCAATGCGGGGCTTACGGAAGGTTCTTTTTCCCAGCGCCTTTTGGATAAAATATTTCATCATCTTTTCGGTGACGGTATAATCAGAAATTACGCCCTGGCGCAGCGGTCTTACCGCCACAATGTTGCCGGGCGTTCTTCCCAGCATAAGACGGGCATCCTCTCCGATGGCCTTTATTTTATTGGTATCTCTATCAAACGCAACAACAGAGGGCTCCTTTAAAACCACGCCCTTTCCTCTGATGTAAACTAAAATGCTGGCTGTTCCCAGGTCAATTCCGATGTCTGTGCACTGCATAAATCTTATACCCCTTTCTAATGGTATCTATATAGCATAATGTTTCTAAACTTTCAATTTTTAGTCATACACGACATATTATAACTGAAATGATTCCATTTTCATAGGGGTTTCATAAAATTTTAAAATTTTATCGGCAGAAAACCCTGTATTCTTTAACGTTTTTCCAGCATTTTTTTCACATACAGACCTGTGTAAGAGTTTTTATTTGCCGCCACCTCCTCGGGAGTGCCTTTGGCAATCACAGTGCCGCCCTTGTCGCCTCCCTCAGGACCGATGTCAATGATATAATCCGCCGTCTTTATCACATCAAGATTGTGCTCGATCACCACAACCGTATTCCCACCGTCCGCCAGCCTGTGCAAAATCTCCACGAGCTTATGCACATCCGCAAAATGCAGACCCGTAGTGGGCTCGTCCAGAATATAAATGGTTTTTCCGGTGCTGCGGCGGCTCAGCTCTGTGGCAAGCTTGATTCTCTGGGCCTCTCCGCCGGAAAGGGTGGTGGAGGGCTGTCCCAGCTTCACATAGGAAAGACCTACATCGTACAAAGTCTCGATCTTTCGGCGGATGGACGGAACATTCTCAAAAAAGGCCAAAGCCTCCTCCACCGTCATGTCCAGCACATCAAATATACTCTTTCCCTTGTATTTTACATCCAGCGTTTCCCGATTGTAGCGCTTCCCGCCGCAGACCTCACAGGGCACATACACATCCGGCAGAAAGTGCATCTCGATTTTTAGGATGCCGTCTCCGCCGCAGGCCTCGCAGCGGCCTCCCTTTACGTTAAAGCTGAACCGCCCCTTGCCATATCCCTTGGCCTTGGCATCCGCCGTGGATGCGAACAGGTCTCTGATCTGGTCGAACACTCCCGTATAGGTGGCCGGATTGGAGCGGGGGGTGCGTCCGATAGGGGACTGGTCAATGTCAATCACCTTGTCCAGCTGTTCCAGGCCCAAAATATCCTTATGCTTTCCCGGAATACATCTGGCCCGGTTCAAGTCCCGGGCCAGATGCTTGTAAAGAATCTCATTGACCAGAGAGCTCTTGCCGGAGCCCGACACGCCGGTAACACAGGTCATCACACCCAGCGGGATTTCCACGTCAATATTTTTCAGGTTATTTTCCCGGGCGCCCAGCACCTTGAGCCACCCTGTAGGCTTCCTTCTCTCCTCCGGAATGGGAATCTTTAGCTCTCCGCTTAAATATTTCCCAGTGACAGAGCCAGGCGTATTCATAATTTCCTCCGCCGTTCCGCAGGCTACGATCTCTCCTCCGTGGGAACCGGCCCCCGGTCCCACATCCACAATATAGTCCGCCGCCCGCATGGTGTCCTCATCGTGTTCCACCACAATCAGAGTATTGCCCAAGTCTCTGAGATTTTTCAAGGTATTTAAAAGCTTATCATTGTCCCGCTGGTGCAGGCCGATGCTGGGCTCGTCCAGAATGTAGCAGACACCCACCAGGCCCGATCCGATTTGTGTGGCAAGACGAATGCGCTGGGCCTCCCCGCCGGAAAGGGTGGCGGTGGCTCTTGCCAGAGAAAGATATTCCAGACCCACGTCCAGTAAAAATCCTACCCTTGCACGGATTTCCTTTAGCACCTGCTTGCCGATGAGCTGCTGCTGGCTGCTCAGCTGCATATTCTGGACAAATTCATAGAGCTTCCGCACAGACAAAGAGGTCACTTCGTATATGTTCTTCCCACTGACCGTCACCGCCAGAGCTTCCTTTTTCAAACGCATTCCCTTGCATTCCCTGCAGGGAGTGATCCGCATAAAGCTTTCATATTCCTGCTTCACAATCTCCGAGGCTGTCTCCCGGTACTTCCGTTCCACATTTCGAATCAATCCTTCAAAGGCCACCGGGTAAATTCCCTTTCCACGCTGGCCCTGATAGTGAACCTCCACCTCTTTGCCATTGGTGCCCTGCAGAATAATATTTTTTATCTTCTCGGGATAATCCTCAAAAGGAGTGTCCAGATCAAACCCATATTCCTTACACAAGGCCTGCAGGATAGCGTTGGTAAAGCTGCTCTTATCCGCGCAGGACTGCCAGCCCATAACGGCAATGGCTCCCTGATTAATGCTCAGGGATTTATCGGGAATCATCAAATCTGCGTCAAATTCCATTTTATAGCCCAGCCCAAAGCATTCCGGGCAGGCGCCGAAGGGATTGTTGAAGGAAAAGCTCCTGGGCTCAATCTCGCTGATGCTGATGCCGCAGTCCGGGCAGGAAAAGCTCTGGCTGAAGGTAAGGGGCTCTCCGCCGATAATGTCCACCAGCAAAAGTCCGTCCGCCAGCTCCAGCACACTCTCGATGGAGTCCGTAAGCCGGCGCTCTATGCCCGCCTTTACCACAAGCCGGTCCACCACAATGTCAATATTATGCTTGATATTCTTGTCCAGCCTGATATCCTCCGTGAGCTCATACAGGCTGCCGTCAATGCGCACCCGCACATAGCCGCTTCTCTTGGCCCGATCCAGCACCTTCACATGCTCTCCCTTGCGTCCCCGCACCACGGGGGCAAGCAGCTGTATTCTGGTGCCCTCTCCCAGCTCCATGATCTGATCCACCATCTGGTCCACGCTCTGCTTTGAAATTTCTCTGCCGCATTTGGGGCAATGGGGAATCCCGATTCTGGCGTAAAGCAGTCTGAAATAATCGTAAATTTCCGTCACAGTTCCCACAGTGGAGCGGGGATTACGGTTTGTGGATTTCTGGTCAATGGAAATGGCAGGAGAAAGTCCGTCGATACGCTCCACATTAGGCTTCTCCATCTGTCCCAAAAACTGTCTGGCGTAGGAGGACAGGGATTCCATATAACGCCGCTGGCCTTCCGCATAAATGGTGTCAAAGGCCAGTGAGGATTTTCCGGACCCTGACATTCCGGTCAAAACCACCAGCTCATTTCTGGGGATATCCACATTTACATTTTTTAAATTATGTTCCCTTGCCCCGCGTATTTTAATGTATTCCCGGGGGCGCATCTTCTTTGCTTCTTCCATAACTTTCCTCTTTCCTCGTTTTCTTCTATCTGCCTATCCTTTTATCTTGTCTCTTTTCCGGATTATTCCTCATCCATTTCCTGCAGCCGCTTTTTCAGCTCAATCATTTTATCCCTGAGTTCTGCAGCCGCTTCAAAATTCAGATCTGCAGCCGCCCTCTGCATCTTCTTCTGAATGTCTGCGATCAGCTTCTCCAGTTCCTTACGGTTCATGGACTCCGGATCTTTCTCAAAGCGCAGCTCCTCCTTGGCAATCACCTTGGAAATACTGATCAGGTCTCTCACTGCTTTCTTTATGGTCTGGGGGGTGATGCCGTGCTCCTCATTATACTTCATCTGAATCTCTCGCCGCCTGTTGGTTTCCTCCAGTGCAGCCCTCATGGAATCTGTGATAGTGTCCGCATACATGATCACATGTCCCTCTGCATTTCTGGCAGCACGTCCGATGGTCTGTATCAGAGAAGTCTCGCTTCTCAAAAAGCCCTCCTTGTCCGCATCCAAAATAGCCACCAGGGAAATCTCCGGAATGTCCAGACCCTCCCGCAGCAGATTGATACCCACCAGCACGTCAAATACATCCAAGCGCATATCCCGGATGATCTGGGCTCTCTCTAAGGTATCGATATCCGAGTGCAGATATTTTACCCGGATTCCCACTTCCTTCATGTAGTCTGTCAAGTCCTCGGCCATCCGCTTGGTAAGGGTGGTAATCAGCACCTTATTGTGCTTTGCGGTCTCCTTGTTTACCTCTCCCACAAGATCGTCTATCTGCCCTTCCACCGGGCGCACCTCCACCTTGGGGTCTAAAAGTCCCGTGGGACGGATAATCTGCTCCGCCCGCAGCAGCTCATGCTCCTCCTCATAGCGTGAGGGAGTGGCCGACACAAACAGCATCTGGTCAATATGGGACTCAAATTCCTCAAAATTTAACGGCCTGTTGTCCAAGGCGGAGGGCAGTCTGAAGCCGTAATCCACCAGCGTAGTCTTTCGGGACCTGTCCCCCGCATACATGCCGCCGATCTGTGGTATGGTCATATGGGACTCATCTATGATGATAAGATAGTCGTCCCCGAAAAAGTCCATCAGGGTCATGGGGGGCGCCCCCTCCGGCATCCCGTTCAAATGCCGGGAATAATTTTCAATGCCGGAGCAGAAGCCTGTCTCCCGCAGCATTTCTACGTCAAAATTGGTGCGCTCCGCAATGCGCTGGGCTTCAATCAGCTTGTCCTCGCTCTTAAAGTACCGTACCCGCTCCTCCAGCTCCTTTTCAATATTGTCGCAGGCAGCCTTGATCTTATCCTGGGATACCACATAGTGAGAGGCCGGAAAGATAGCGATATGGTTCAAAACCGCATGAACCTTTCCGCTCAGGGGCTCCACCTCCGCAATCCGGTCTATCTCATCTCCAAAAAACTCAATGCGGATCAGGTAATCTCCTCCCTGAGCGGGATTTATTTCTATCACATCTCCTCTCACCCGAAAGGAGCTTCTCTGCAAATCCATGTCATTGCGGGTATACTGTATGTCCACCAGCTCCCGAAGCACCTGGTCCCGGTCCTTGATCATGCCCGGACGGAGGGAAACCACCATGCTCTTGTACTCCTCAGGACTGCCCAGGCCGTAAATACAGGACACGCTGGCAACCACGATCACGTCCCGCCGCTCTGCCAGCGCCGCCGTTGCAGACAGGCGCAGCTTCTCTATCTCATCGTTGATGGAGGAGTCTTTGGCGATATAGGTATCCGAGGAGGGAACATACGCCTCCGGCTGGTAGTAATCATAGTAGGACACGAAATATTCTACTGCGTTTTCCGGGAAGAATTCGCGGAACTCGCCATATAATTGGGCCGCAAGGGTTTTGTTGTGTGCAATAATGAGTGTCGGTTTATTTAATGCGGCGATTACATTTGCCATTGTAAATGTTTTGCCGGAACCCGTAACCCCTAGTAAAGTTTGGAATTGGTTGCCTTTTTGGAACCCTTCCACCAGTGCTTTTATTGCCTGTGGTTGGTCGCCGGTTGGGGCAAATTCACTGTGTAATTTGAACTCCATTTCACCACTTCTTTCTCAAAAACTTATAGTAAAAAGTTTCACTATAAGGCAATTTTTTGGTCGTTTAATTTATTTTGCGTTCTCTAATTTCTTCCAATTTTTCTCAAATGCACAATTGGGTCACCCAATTCTCATTTTCAAACTATACGGACCACAAATAAAATATGGACAAATCACCCTATTTTATTCGTGATACAGCTTTTACATCATATCACATAAAGGCTAATTTGTCCATATGTTTTAGAACATTTGTTCGTGCTATACAACTATCGGAAGATACTCGTCAACTACGATTTTGCAAAGACCATAAAAGTAGAATTTCAATCAATAGCTTCATTACCATTTTCTATTACCCTTCTGCCTTCATTGCAGTAACACACAACCAACCTTTTCCATTCTCATGTAACTTAATATCAGTAAAACCAGCCTTTTCTAAATACTCTTTTATCTGCTCAGCAGTATAAATCACCATGCCCTCAATCATCTTGGTCCATTTTTCATCAGCCTGATTCTTTCCGCAAGACTCATTACATATCAAAAAGGTTCCACCCACTTTTAGAACCTTGTATACCTGTGCAAAGGCCTTCTCCAGCCCTGGCCAAAAATATACAGTTTCAAAAGCAGTTACTGCATCAAACTGTTCTTCGCTAAAGGGAAGCTCCATTACGCTTCCGCAAACGACTTCACATTTTCCGTGCTTTATTGCATCAGCATTTACCTTTCTTGACTTCTCCACACTTACTTCCGAGTAATCAATTCCTTTTACCATTCCCTTGGTACACTTTTTCAGCATATAGGCAATATTAGCACCACCCCCACAACCTATATCAAGTACCGTATCTGTTTCTTTCAGTTTAAGAAATTCAAATCCCCATTCTGCCATTTTTGCATGACCACTATTCATCATATTTACCATTATTTTGCCGCCCAGTCCTTGGGGTTTACATGTATTTTGAAAAAATTTCGACATATCTATATCCTCCTTCTAGCCAATCCAGACGCAAACAGCCGCAATTACCGCACACACACAAGGAAATGCTACTATCTGCATCACTTGTTCCTTTTTATTAAATCCAAAACGCTTATAGCCTTTACTACCTCTCGTTTCTGGAAAGAAATGTTGAAAAAACTGAGTTTTAGTAATAAGCCACCAATCCAACACAACAACATCAAACAACTTAAACCCAAACAAGATGATCATATATCTTAAAAATATTTCCCAAAATCCATACCCACGGCAGATTCCTTCATAGCCTGCGTAAACAGAAATTCCAATCGCAAACAGCACTCCCAAAATATACGCAGTAAAGCCAATTATCATTCTCCATAATGGCGGATTGGGATGATCCTTAGTTTCCTCTTTTAATTCCTGTGGCATAGTTTTCATAACCACCTTAGCGGGAAGATTTCCTACTCCGACTAAAATTACAATCAATATATCCGCTATCATCAGTAACGTTAAAATTACAGTTATTATCATAATACATCCCTTTCATTTGCACCGGAAATATATTCACACATATGCTGATACCCTTCTTCTGCTTCCTTCACCAGCGGCATGGCCGCATAGCTGTGATACATCCCTGCACCAATCTCCAAAGTTACCTTTACATCATATTTTTCCAATGCTGCCTTGATAGATTCTGCCGCAGCAGTAAATACCTCATCTCCCCCAAAGCTCAAGTACACATCACGCAGTCCTGTATAATCTCCGAGTTGAAGATACTTCATATAATCGGGTACCTCTCTGCCACCAGTCATTCCTTCCCAAACGACCAGTGTTCCCTTCTGACTCATGATAACATCCGTCTTATCCAAAACTTCTGCTTTCCTTCTTTCTTCCTCTGTTAACAGTAAAGTTCCCGGGGAGGAAGCATATATTTTGCCAGGCATAGGAAGTTTTTCTCCCTTGGCATTGATATGAGATATTAATCCAAGTGCCAGGTTTCCTCCTGATGAACCTCCCAGAAAATATATATTTTTCGGTTTGTATTTTTCCAATGCCTTTTTATAAAGCTCATACAACATTTCATATGTATCAGGCAATGTATGACCGGTCAAAACCAAAGGATAATAGGGCAATACAAAATCTATATTGCATTGCTTGGCCAATTTGATTAGCCCCTTTGCCTGTCTGGGCTTTGGGTATTTCAACATCCCACCGCCTACCAGATAAAAGCAAAGTCTGCGATTTTCTTTTTTATGCTTATACCATACTACAGTAGAATCTGCCACCTGAGCAGTTTCTATATCCAGCTCTGCATCTGACATGTTGGGAATCACCACACCCTTATATGCCTTTCGAAAAAGTTTTTGGCTCTTTTCAGGCGGCAGCGCCATAATTTTTTGCATCTTTAACACTTTAAACATTTTTAGTAAAAATTTGTACTTAAATGACATAACCATTATCTCCTTGTATATGTCTTAAAACAAAGTGCATATCCATGCTATTATCGCTGAAATAAATGGAAATGCTATTATGTGCATCAAATGTGTCTTCTTGCTATATCCAAACAAATGACAACCGAGCACTTCTTTGGTCTCGGCATAAAAATGCGGAAAGAAGTTAAAACCTGCGTTACACAACAAAACCCAGTCAAAGAACAAGATATCGTAGGCTTTTAATAAAAGAAGCATTATTAAAAAGCGTACGAAGAACTGAACAAATCCATAGCCTTCCTGTATTCCGGCTACAGCACCTATTACGATTGCACCAAGCATCATAAGAATAGATATCACGGCATGAACCACCCCAGCGCATAAGCTCCCGGAAACCGTTCATCATAAGGCTTAACCACATCCAGCACCTCCTTGGGCCCGATGTAAAGAAACGCTTATCCTGAATAAAGCCGACACCTGATAAAAGCATCAGGAAAAGCCCCACCATCATCATTATCGCAAGTAAAATTGTAAGTGTCATTTTTATTTTTCTCCTATTTCTTCCCGTATATCAGTCCTACACCTTTTATCATCCAGGGCGCAGTAACAAATTTCGGAATAAATTCTTCCTTCTCTACATTGCCAATATAATGTATTTCTGCAATTCCCTCTGCTTTAAGTTCCTCAATAAATGCATTCATATCTCCGTACAATGCTTTTTGCTCGAACATATCCTGAAAAGCAAAGGATCCGCCTTTCTTAACCACACGTAAAGCTTCTCTTACTACCTGACGTTTATCTGACTGACTGCGAACCTCATGGAATACAAAATTACTAACTGCCACATCAAAGCTTTCGGTGGCAAACTCCATATTTCCTGCGTCTCCTTTTCGAAACTTAATTCTATCAGCTACCCCTTCCGCCTCTGCATTATTCTCACACTGTTCCTTTGCATAGCTCCATTCTGCTCCCCAATAATCCATTCCGATTAAGTTTGCATTTGGATATGCTTTAGCACACCGAATAGTCAATGCTCCGGCTCCACAGCCTATATCAAGTAATGTACCATCCCCATCCCATTTCATATGGTCAACTAAATACTGATGTACCTTTCCCATCATTCCGCCCTTGTTGAAATCAAAGATATCTCTACATTTCTTCATATACAAAGTAAATAAAATCATCACAATCAAAAGAATACCAAGCATTACTGCCGGAATCTTAAATTGCAAAGCAATACATACTACAGTAAGTAATGATACTACCGCTATCGCCACGCCACAAGTCTTCATCATTGCAGCCGGAACCCAATTTCCATAGTTTGTATTCTTATTGCCCATCTTTATCATATCATTATCTACCTTTCTCTTATCCCATCAATATTCTTTCCCAAAATACTACCTCCACACTATGCTTCGCCTGATTACAGCCCTTGCATTTTTTACAATTTCCGCCGCATTGTTCAGACGCATTCATCACTGTTTTCTTTACCAGCCCCAGTTGCTCATAGCGTTCCAGCTGTGCCTCAACCATCTCAACTGATGTGTTAAGTATATCTGCAATCTGCGCTGTGGAACGTATTTCTTTGCTATCCAAGACATCAAGTAATGACATTTTCATAACCGCCTCACATAAATAAATTCGCAATATGATATGTAATTCCCGAAAGAATCAGTGCTGTCACAACATAATACAGGGCAATGCGTACCGTCCACTTTAAAGAATGACTCTCCTGATAAGTGGATGCAATGGCAACTACACACGGAACATTAAAGGTTACTGCTACAATCAATGCCAGACCTTCTGCCCTTGAGATAGATGCTGCCATAATTTCTGTAATATTTGCATCTGCAGACGCTACCTTGGTAGCCATCTCAATAATGGAACCATCGCCTGTGTAAATAGCACTGAATACACCCAAAACGCCTTCCTTGGAAATCATGGAAGCTATGAATGCCATAAAGGATTGCCAGCTCAGGCCAAATACCTTGGTCACAGGTTCAATTGTTTCTCCTATTCTCTGCAAGATACTAGCCTCACCCGCAACAAAGGAATAAGAAAGTAACCAGAACACAGCCGAGATAACAACTACCACTCTAAATGCCTTTTTGAAGGTTCCCCAAACATTGCCAAAAGTTGTTCGAATAAGGTCTTTCCAACGCGGCTTATGATAAGGGGGAAGTTCCATAATCAATCCCACTCTATTTTCCTTTGGACTTAAGGTTCTTCCAAAAACCTTCGCAGTCACAAACATATGTAAAAACATCAGTGCAAACAAAAATACCATTACAAGTACACTTCCTGAGCCGAAAAACGCAGTAGCAAGCGTCGGTACAACTGAGAAAATCGCACCGCATGGCACTGCCCATACCAAAGCCATTGTAAGAAGCTTCTGCCCCCAGTTATCAAGGACTCTTGCACCGGCTGCTCCTCCCATGGTACAACCAAAGCCCATAAGCAAAGGCATCACTGATTTACCCTGCAATCCAAGCTTATTCATGGTGTTGTCAAACACATAGGAAACACGCGCCATATATCCTACCTGCTCAATATATCCGAACACCAGATTTACGCCAAACACAAAGCCTACCATGGCAATTACCCAGCCAAGCGGGGTACACACAGATGTATTTATCAGGCTGGCCAGCCAGTCAGGACCACCCACTGAAAATACAATGGATCTTACCAGGGACGAAAGCGGAGGTATCATCGCAAAACCAATTCCCATAAAAGGAGCCGCCACCACCATAGAACCACAGAGTGCCGCCAGAACAATACCGATAGCAATCCATTTTCCTTTTGTCTTACTGATTGCCGCACGGTCAAACTTTGTCAAAATCTCTGATGTAGCCTTGGTCTTTGATACCGCTCCCTCAATCAACTTTCCAATCCAAGCAAACTTACAATCACTTGTTATAAGGCTACCGTTTTTAGCTTTTTCCATAAAGTTAGATATCACATTTTTATTATCCAACATATCTGCAACAACCTTATCACCATCCATAAGCTTTGCAGCAAGCCACTGTGCAGAATACTGTCCGATTCCTCCCTCCGGAACCAATGTAAGCACTTCCTGATATAAGTCGTTTTCTTCATATAATTCAAATAAATCATCTGCAATAAGGTATCTTGGTTGCTTTATTGCCGCTTCCAACACCCTATAAAACTTGTCATATTCTTTACGTTCCGGTGCCACCATTCCAACTACCGGAATACCTAGTTTTTCTTCAAGCACCTTCACATCAACCGCTCTGCCCTTTTGCATAGCAACATCCGTCATGGTAAGTACAAGCATTGCAGGAGTATTGATACCTACATAATCTGCAAGCATAAAAAGACTACGCTCTAACTGAGACGCATCTGCAAGAATACACACCAGCTCTGCCTCTCCTGATGCAATATAATTACGTGTTACAACCTCCTCGTCAGAATTAGCAGAAAGGCTGTAGGACCCCGGAAGGTCTGCAACCGTATATGTTGTTCCATTATAGCTGAATGTTCCCTCTTTTTTCTCTACCGTTTTGCCCGGCCAGTTGCCCACATGCTGACGGGAACCGGTAAGATTGTTGAAAATTGTTGATTTGCCTGAATTAGGCTGACCAAGAAGTGCTATTTTTCTCTCTGCCATTTATATCACCTCCACCATAATCTGTGTACTTTCATTTCTGTTTAATGCAATCATGGTATCTCTACCATATACCAGAACCGGACTTGGTTTTACATTTTGTAACATCTCCACCTCGCAACCAATACTCAGTCCAATGGATGTCACTCTGGTAAGATAACGTTTGTCGCCGTTAATAGCAACGATTTTTGCTTTCTGCCCTTCTGAAAGCTCTGTTAGTTTTTTCATAATGTTTTTGTCTCCTTTAATTATTGTTGGTTAGCCAAAGCTAACCCATATGTAAAATTATATGAGGCTTTACGCCCCATATAAGCTATGTTTTAAGTTGCATTCAATACTTTCTATATATTTACCATTGTTCCAACACTTTTGTCAGCCTCTTATCAATATCAAGTCGGGTTTTCTTACATTCTTTCTTATGCTGTCTTCCTGCTTTAAATGCCAGACTGACTAGTAACCCCGCCCCCACAGGAAATACCTTTTTAAGCATTCCTTCCAGAAATGCAAAATGTGTTCCATGTTCATACGTCCATGCTTCATATTCACAATCATGCGGCAAACTTTCCAAGCGTTGTACCATTCTTCGAATATACTTGCAAGTGTCCCAAAGCGCATCATCCTCTGCACCTACCATAATCAACTTGCCTTTGATATTTTCCACTTTGATTTTAGCTTCTTCCCGTAGCGGAAATCGGCGCTCTGATTCATCAAACATCTGTCTGGAAGCAATAAAATTGCCACTCTCTTTAGATTCTTTTTTTATCATCTTCCAATATTCAGGATGACGATATGCGTATTGCAAATATGGAAGTTGTTTACCTTGATATGTAAGACTGGATTCATTATCTCCGGGACGCTCATGCGCACCATCTAATCCGTCCTGATAGAAAGCTTCCATTACAAAGTCCGATGGACACCATGCACAAGTCAATGTAATGTCCGAGAAATAAGATGCTGCTACTAATGCAAGCATTCCTGTAGTAGAAGCTCCTCCGATGCCAATCTTTTGATTGCCCTTGACTTTTAAATAAGTAATCACTTTTTCGAAGCGTTCTAATGGATAACTGTGATGTCCATAATCTTTAGGATTCGGAGACATGGTCATCACGTTGCACTCTTTCTCTAGCATCCATTTTGCCCCTCCTATTGCCAAGGTATCATTAGCATCATCTCCAAGCATTAAGATTACCGCCCTGTTACAGAGCTTTTCATTTTCGAAATACACACCGTAAAATCCATCTTTTTCTACATTAAAATATTCCTTTTTCATAAATTTCTCCCTGGGAAATCTCATTTATTCCTTAAATATAATCTCTATCATCTGACAACGCTTAGTTCTATCCACAAAACGGAAGATGTAGTTAGCAATAAATCCGTAACGCTTATCAAGAGGTCTGTATCCTGTCATATAACCCTTGAGGATAACCTGTGCAAAATCATTACTCCAAGCTTTTAATTCAGACTCATCCTCAATACTGAAGTAAACACCTACACTGTCCATATCTGCTGACTCCAACCAGGTCTTTGCCATACTTTTTAAGCCGGTAGCATTGGTCGCGTCAAACACAATTTTTCCACCCTTAAACTGCTTTGCCATAGCCGTAAACAACTTCTTCACATCTTCCTTTTTGAAATAATAGAACACGCCGGACGCAAAGAACACAATACCGTCCTCTTCGTGATAATCTATCTGTTCAAACCACGAAAAATCCATAACATTTGCAGCAATATTGGTTTCTCTCTCCCGCTCCGGTATCAGCTCATTTCGAACCGCTATTACGTCCGGGAAATCAATGTTGTAGCCTTTCGCAGTTCCATTATCAACCTGTCTGAAGGTGGTATCCAAACCACAACCGATATTTACCACGCAGGCATTGGGATGATTCTTCAAATAATCCCTGCATGCACTTGCCATATCGTATTGTCTGGTTGCACCCATAATGGCACCAATCTTCGCTTTCATCTTTCCGGGTGCTTTAAATTCATAATCCACTCGCTCAAACAATTCCTGGCAATCCCTGTCATTAAAAATATCTGGGTACATGTCCATTGCAAGTTTTCGCCCATATAAAGGAATCATCAACGTTTCCTGTACAGTACCTTTTTTGATTTTATATTTTTTGTTGCTCATACTTTATATCCCTCTGTCTATCCAAACTGTATTTATGCGCAAATCCAATCAATAATTTCCTTCTCTGATTGTTCGAAATATGATATATTTTCTTTTCTGTATCTACCAAATGTTTTATACATAAGCCCAATAAGCGGAAGCATGCGATACAGTTTCTTTTCTCTTTCTCGATTAGGCATCAATCCATTTAAATGACTGCCATGAGGGTAAATAACCACCTTTACGTCCTTTTCATAATTCTTATCGTCCAAATATTTCTTCAAAGCCTTTACCGAATATTCTGCAGGCCACGCTTCATCTTCATCGCCTGCAATCAACAGAATTCTGGCATTGGTTTTCTCTACCTGAAGCCAAGCTTTGCGTTCCACGTCTTTATCCTGATATGCCTTATAATATGCAGTCCACATACCCGTTACTTTGTGGGAAGCCGCCGGATGTTTTTGATATTTTCCTGCTTTTACCGCAGAAAGGTCTGCTCTTACAAATGGAACATCCTTCTCCTGCCATGCAGCTACACTATGCCCTGTCATAGTCTTCTTGTCCGCAAGAGTTCCTTCAAAAGGTATATGTGTAGGAGAAACCATAATCAGATTCTCCATTCCTCCTATATACTGCGCCACAAGCACCGCAAAAATAGAGCCCATGGATTGTCCATAAACGCTGATATGCTCTATGTGCTTCTCATTCCTTAAATATTCTACTGCCGGAATAAACATCTCAAGTGGACACTGATTGGGAGATTGGGGAAGCCCCTCCGCTCCATAAAGTGATACCGACAGTCCTGTAATCCCATAATCTGCAAATCACTCCGCAAACTTTATTCCGGGAAGGATACTCTGTTCACCACCCATAATGATTAAAACTGCCTTGTCGCTTCCACCTTCCGGTTCCGCCAGATGTCCCACAAATCCATGCTCTTTCATATTAAAATCTTCATGTCTCATGTTTTTCTCCATCCTTCCACACAAGGTTATACCTGGTTACCCCATTGGAGGCAGTTTTGCTATTGTATAATTCACAGCCCATATGTTGATACATCTCTGCATAATCCTTCATATCCGTATCGAACAAAATCGGAACCTGTTTCTCATGTGACATCTGCTTTGCAAAGTCTACCAATTCTCTTGCATAACCCTTACCTTGATTATCTTTGGATACACATACCATTAATATTGCTAGATGAGATTGACCTATATATCTGCTGTTTCCGTCCTTTATTTGTTTGACATGACCCATATACTTTTTCATAATCGGAAGCGGAATTGTAAATAGTAAGCGCCACAACATCTTCAGTTTCGGCAGTATAGCCTGCTTCTCACTGTATTCCAGTCCAATAAAAGCTGAACCATTGCTATTTTGATAAAGTGCTTTGGATTCGTATACATAATCCACATAGATATCCATGTATTTAATCACTAAGTCTTTCCGTTCCTCTACTGTACCGAACTCATGAAATAACTCATTGGTTATAAAAGCTTCGCCAACTATTCTTTTAATTCGTACAAGTTCCTTTTGAGGAATATTTTCTACCAGTTTCATTTTTTAACCTCTCATCAAGTCATACAGATAACAATCTTCTGCCACCTTGCGAGTTGCCACATGCTCCATTCCCAAATGACAATATTTATCCAGCTTATTCTTGGCATCAGTATCCAGAATGCAAGGCACACCGTATGTATCAGCCTTCTCATAAGCAAATTCCATCAGCTGTCGCATATAGCCCTGTCTTTGGTATTCCTTTCGTACTACCAGCATTACTACCTGAAGATAGTTCTTCTTTTCTTTTTTCAGCTTATCATCCAGTGCAACCCCGCCCTTTTTTATCGTATTCAAAAATTCCAGACTCTTTTTGAAACCGCCAAGTGCTTTGATCATATCTTTGAACATTTGAATTGCTGCACCCACTTTTATTTTCTCCCATTTAGAGCCCATCAGCATAATGTAGCCTTCGCCTCTTTTACTGGTAGCATACAGGGTTCCGCTTTTCATTCCAGCCACCACAAACACTTTCATGTACTGTGTCATCATTTCTCTATCTGTTATGTACTTTGCAATTCCCTTCTCCTTCTCGCCATAATCATGATCATAAAAGGAATCACCGATTGCTCTTGCGATCTCATCTATTTGTTCTGTTGATAAACTCTTTACTTGAACTGCCATGTTACTTCTCCACTTCGTACTCTACTACTCTACACCTGTTATTATCCCAAGATGTTCACTACGCTAACCACGCACATCAGCACTACACCTACATTGCTCATAATAATAGCTGGCATATCATAGAATACATCCTTATTCACTGCCCGCAAAATCCAGCCAATTATAGTGGTTACAATCGGATTCATCAGCACCATCCACTTCGGCACATCTAAAAATCCATTAAAAATAGCTATAATCATACAAGTTGTTGGAACAAATGCCAGTATCAAGTAAAGCAAAAAGAATGGTATTTTAATTGCAGCATACAGTCCTTCCAGAACATCATCTGCCAGTTCAAACTGATTCGTTTTCATAATACGCTTATAAATGATTGGCTGTACACTTAAAAATGTATGTATAAAGAAGCCACCCATAGTTCCTACAAATGCGGCTATTTTTAATACAAACGCTAATGTGGAATTTGCAGCTTCTATTTGATTGGCTAATGAAATGTAACCAAGACCGCCTAAAGGGCAGCCCACCAGTCCGCAAATCACCGATGCCCTAAATCTCCATTCACTCATATTAAGCCAGTTACTGTCTATATTTTTTGAAGTTCCAAGTTTTTGATTGCCTTTGCCCTTTAAGTCCAAAAGCATATCTCCAATTCCGGCAATAACCCCACCGCAAATTCCTAAAATTGCAAATATCAAATTCATTATCTTACTACTCCTTAATTACTTTCATCGTTTTTATACATTATGTCTAGTTAGTTAAAACTAATTCAAATTATACTGCTGTTCTATATTTTTGTAAAGAAATGAATAATCCGGGTTCCGTGTCCCTGCTGTCCGGACTCAGGGGTTCTTCCGCAAATATCCGTTTTCTGCCTTTAAACATTGTCATGCATATAGTATAATCATTGTAGTATTTTT